>JAGLWV010000036.1 GCA_023133225.1 Candidatus Aminicenantota bacterium
ACCGGCCCCAGCACATCATTAAAAATACTGACAAATTCCATTTTTTCTTCCTTTACCTAAAATTGAGAACGGCTCATCTGGAACTGGCACCAGGCGGAAGGTTTTCGTTCAGATACCAGGTGAGCAGCTCGTACAGATGGCGTGTCGTATTCTTACCCTCGTATATGCCGTGAGAGCGGTTCGGATAGGACATCATCGAAAACCTCCTGTTGGCAGAAATCAAAGCGTTGATAAGCGCTTCGCTGCTCTGGTAGTGAACATTATCATCGCCGGTGCCGTGTACAAGAAGAAGGTTTCCTTTCAGTTGATGAGCATAGGTTATAGGGGAACCTTTTTCAAAGCCCTCTTTATTATCTTTAGGAAGCCCCATGTAGCGTTCCTGGTAAATCGTATCATAGAAGCGCTGATTGCTAACCGGTGCTACGGCTATGGCCGTGTGGTAAAGCTCCGGATACCTGAAAATAGCGTTGAGGCTCATCGAGCCTCCCCCACTCCAGCCCCAGACACCTATCCTGGTTAAATCCACATACGGCCAGCGTTTGATGATCGCCCGTATGGCAGCCGCTTGATCTGCGGAGGCAAGGATCCCGATTTGGCGGTATATTATTTTTCTCCACGCACGCCCGCGGGGCGCCGGAGTACCACGATTATCTATGCTCATAACACAGTACCCCTGGTGTGTAAGCAAAAGATGCCATAAATAGCGGTTGCCCCCCCATCTATCCAGGACGGTCTGCCCGGCAGGTTCTCCGTAGACATAAAAGAGAACCGGATAGCGCTTTTCCGGATCGAAGTCATGCGGCTTCATGCACCAGCCGTCAAGCCGCACTCCATCACCTATATCCACACGGAAGAACTCGGTCGGACGCCGTTTGAGCTGATTCACCTTCTTACGGAGGGCAGAATTGTCTGCAAGCGGCCGCACAACTTTGTGCTCCGGAAGACGGACCAATTCTGTCACCGGAGGATTGTCAAAAGAAGAATAAGTGTGGAAGGCCCATTTTGAATCCGGCGAAATCCTGTATCTATGAGCTCCGCTCTGGCTCTGCGGAGTCAACCGCTCTGCCTTACCGCTTCCATCGAGACGAAACCGATACAAATAGCGCTGGGTGGGATTGTCGGGAGAAGCGATATAATACAGCCAGCCGTCCTTTTCGTTCACACTCTGGACGCTGATGACATCGAATTCTCCGGGAGTTAAAAGAGTTAGCTTTTTACCGGAACGCGAAACATGATACACATGCCTCCAGCCGTCTCGTTCACTCACCCAGGTGAAGCGCCCTCCGTCATCCAGCCACTGGAGGTCATTGACGACATCTACCCACGCTTTATCACGTTCGGTAAGAATCGTGCGGGTGCGACCGGTTTGAGCGTCGCCAAGCATGACTTGATTCGTGTTCTGGAGGCGGTTGAGACGCTGAAAAACGATTTCTTTTGAATTCGCCGCCCAGTCCATTCTAGCTATATAATTGTTACGGGGATCCCCTTTAACTCTGAACCATCGGGTTTCTCCTCCCTTTACACTCACTACCCCGATTCGACATGAAGAATTCTTCTCTCCAACCTTCGGATACTGAATGGGAATGATACGGGGGTAGAGAGAATCGGTGTTGTTTATAAGGTAGAAATCACGCACTCCCTCCGTATCGAGCTGCCAGTAGGCAATTGATTGACTATCAGGGCTCCACCGGAATCCATCTCTCAGGGAAAACTCCTCTTCATAAACCCAGTCAAACGTACCGTTGATAATGATCGGGGATCCATCCTTTGTCAATTGAGTGATTTGATGATTGGAGAGGTCTTCAACAAAGATGTTGTTTTTTTTGACAAAGCCGACATGTCGTCCATCAGGGGAAAATTTGGCAAACATCAGCGTTGACGGTTCTGCATCTCCACCCAGCTTCCGCAATTTCCAGCTTGTGAGGTCAAGAACCCAGTAATCTCCGCGGGTATTCTGCCGCCAGACACGTTTGGTATTGGTGAAAATGAGGAGCAGCTTCCTGTCTTGAGACCATGAATAGTTGGAAATCCTCAGCGGTTTAGATTCGCCCTTGGGTATAAGACGCTTGGATGAAATGATGATTTCCCTGCGGCCGGTCTCCGGATTATAGCGAATAATATCCCGGTCGCCCTGCTTCGCTTTTGAGGATTCCAGCGTTGTATATCCGGTCCCATCTTTCAACCAGCGGGCAGGGCCAAAACGTTGAGAGGCAAACTCTCTGGAACTGAAAATCCGCTCAAGGCTCAGTAGAGAAGGATCGGTTTTTTGAGCACACAGGGAGGATACGATAAAAAACAAAAACATCCATAAAGATAAAATGGAGGCGGTTCTTTTTTTACACATTTTCTTCACCTTTTACGTTGGATTGAGATAATTTATTATTTATTGAGATAGCTTTTTTTCTTCATCCATTTTTCAATCTCTTTAATCGTTCTTGGTGCTTTGGAGGACAGATTTTCATGTCCGTCTTCCGTTACCAGGATATCATCTTCGATCCTCACACCTATGTTCATGTATTTCTCAACAATGGGTTTCACTTTTTCTAGAAAAGCAGCGATGTCTTCCTTTCTGGCGTTAGAACGGCGCATAGTCTCTGAAAGGCTGGCAAGGGAATGTTCTCCGATATAAATTCCCGGTTCGACGGTAAGCACCATTCCCGGCTCGAGCCGTCGACCCTTTCCATCATCATGGCCGCGGCTCCCCACGTCATGAACATCCAATCCAAGCCAGTGGTTTGTATTATACATAAGCCAGATCCGGTACTGCCACCTGCTCTCTTTATCCGTAATCAAGCCCAGTCGATACAAACCATCCTTGATTACTTCGACGGCACGATAGTGAACCTCATAAATGCCTACGCCAGGGGCTATTTTATCAATGGCCTGCTTCTGGGCTTCAAGAACAATCTCATAGATTTCTTTCTGTTTTTTGTTGAATTTTCCGTTGACAGGGATTGTCCGGGTGACATCGGCAGTGTAATAACCGTATTCAGCCCCTACATCAATAACGATCAAATCTCCGTCCTGGGTTTGATGCTTATTGACATCATAATGAAGGATTGTGGAATTCGGACCCGATCCTACGATAGAAGGAAATCCAGGGCGCTGTGAACCATTTTTCCGAAAAATATATTCAATGATCGCCTCGATCTCATATTCATACATTCCCGGTTCCGCGGCCTTCATGGTTTCTAAAAGCGCATCACAAGTAATATCTATAGCCTTCCGCATAAGCTTAATCTCGTAAGAGTCCTTGATCATTCTCATATCATGAATAGGAGGAAGTACATTACTAATCTCTTTAGGCCAATTGTCCCTGGGTCTTCTTATCATCTGAGTTAATGTATCGGTCAATTCTTTGTTATTAAAGCTGCAGTAAATTCTATCCTTTCCCATGAGATAACGAGGTAAAATCTTTTCAAATTGGGCCATCGAGTAGGCTTTATCCGCACCGAAGACCTTAACAGCCTCCTCTGTACCGTAACGTTTTCCTGTCCATACTATCCTCGCAGGGCTTTGAGGACGGACAAATAAGATAAATTTCTCTTCTGCATCAGGAATAAGCAAACATGCAGCTCCTGGCTCATCAAAACCGGTTAAATAATAGAAGTCACGGTTGAAAGCATCAGCTCTGAAAACGGCAATCCCTCCTTCCATTTTATCCATGAGTTTTTGCCTTCGCTTGGCGAATACTTCCTTGTTCAGATTTTGTGCATCAAAAGAATAAACAGCCAAAACCTGGAAAAAAAATAAAAGGATTACAGAAGAGTATACAAAAATTCTTTTCATGTGCTTCCTCCGATGTTTTTAATACTAGTCATTGTAATCATTATTTTCCATTTTATATATAGCAAAAGGTATGGGAATGTAAAACATTTATTAAATCTTTGGAGGAATGACAGACACTTACACTCAATCGTCATTCCCGCGGAGCCTGTGCCTGCGCAGGCACAGGCTTCGCCGCTACAGCAATCTCGACTCGTGAATAATCCAGGGCTATTGACCTCGTTGTTTTTCCTGTGATAAGCTCATTCCAGGGTGTCATTAGGTGAAAATAGAGAAAAATGATGAGAGATTTGTTGCGATCATCAAAACCAAATTATCTATGAGATGCACAATAAACAGGAGAGTTTTGGTCATTTTTTTTATCCAGGTTTTCATTTTTTTTTCATTAACAGCTTTTGGAGTTCAGGCCAAAAAGCACGAGGCTCTTCTTGGGACCTGGGACGTCGAGACAGAGAGTGGCAGTTACAGGTTTGCCTTTAAATTTATTCTGCAAGACGGCGACCTTGTCGGCATTTACATAGGGAATTCGGGAGAGGCAATAATGGAAGATCTCTCCTTTGAGGACAATAAATTATTTTTTTATGTGATAGTAGATGCGATCGACCGGGATTTGATTTTAGATTTTGAGGCCACTGTCAACGGCAATAACCTTGAGGGAATAATATCACTTGAGTACGGCGATGCTAATATTATAGGTAAGAAGAGAGAGTAAATGAATTTTATCCAAACCGTGGAGTGAATCGACCTACAAATTTGTTGACTAAATGACAATATTGTCGGGATATTAAAAACTAAAAAATCGCTTCTTGTTTATTATAAGCAAGTTATGAGTTGGCACATTTTTCGCATTTCATTTGACCTATACAAATTTTAAGGAGGTCAAAATGACTATCAAAAAATCATTCGTTTTAGTTGGAGCCTTGATGATCCTGGGAGCAGGATTACTTGTTGCCGCCGAGAATCCTCAGTCCCAAGCTCAAAAGGCAGTACAGGAACGTGTTTCATCCAGATTCCAGGTGCGGACACTGTTTATCGATGAGAATGGAGATGGTATCTGTGACTTAGCTCGAGATCACGACAACGACGGAATACCCAACTGTCAGGACCCAGATTGGTCGAAACCTCAAGATGGAACCGGGTACAAAAATAGAAATGGGATGAATTCAAATTCGAACCAGTTTGGAAACAGAAAAGGTAATCTTAGCGGGAACTCCTGGAGCAGGCAATCTTTCGGGCAAAACCAGGGAAGCTTCGGAAGTGGTGTATGTGATGGCACTGGACTTAAGAGCAAACGCAATAGACGTGGTGGCCGAGGCTGATCTTTTCAAGAATGGGGAAGAGGCACAGCCTCTTCCCCATTTTAAAGGCGAAAAAAATGCGAAAATACACTTTACTGACTCTTTTTATGGTTTTTTTAAGCTCTCACTTGTTGGCTGATACATTTTCCCTTTCTCTCTTCCAAAATAGGACAGAAAACCTTTTTCAAAATATTTATGGCGAATCAGATTATGTATCAAATCTGAGTTTTTATATTGATAAAAATCTTTCCCAATTTTCAATTTTTACCCAGGGGAATTACTCTTATTTATATGAGAATCCTAGCCTTTCTTACTATGTCCATGATCTGGGGCTTGATTATCTTTACCCCGTCAATGATAAATCGGCATTTTATTTTTCTCTAACAGGTAAAAAGACTTTTTTTCGTTCAGACTTTAGTGACTTCAATTATTTTTCTATGAATTTTTTTGCTGCGTTTAAAACTTATCTCAGTCAAACCTCAATAGTGAAGTCAAACTATTCCCTTGAATATAAGAATTACACATCTTCTTTTTTTGATTTTGTCAGCAATGCCCTTTTCTTTTCCCTTGATAAATATTTTCCTTCAAAAACAACTGTTAAGGCAGAAGTGAATTGGGGCTATAAATACTTTTTGCATCCGTATATATCACAGGAAATCATCTCAATCGATGGAGATCTATATTCTAATGGTGGAAGAGGAAGACACCATCCCGATGGAATAGACAGTCAATTCATTACGAGAACCGAAAGTGAAGGGCAGGGAATCCAAGTCTTTTCGCTCACGGGATTAATCGCACAGGGCCTTGGAAATAATGTAGGACTCAGGCTTACAGGCATGAAACAATGGACTCTTTCCGGGAAAAATCCTTTCATGTTTGTCGAAGAATTCTACGCCGTCGAAAATCCATCTTATGATAGATTTTCCTGGGAAGGATATCAAATCCACAGCCAGTTTACGGTCTTAGTTCCCTGGAATATTCAGTTAAAAATAGGGTATACTATAGCGGACAAGGAGTTTCCTGGAATCGAGAGTTTAAGTCTGGATGGGGATTTATTAGGAATTACCAGAAAAGATATGAGAAAGATGATTGAAGCTAGAGTGGAAAAAAATTTTCCAAAATTTTCTGTATTTTTATCCTATTTTTACATAAATAACAAATCTAATGATTTGTTTTTTGAGTGGAGTGGTCAATTCTTTTCAGCAGGAATTGAGTGGAATCTATTTTTTGGAGAGAAAAAATGAGGCATAAACTCATTTTTTCTTTAATGCTGATATTAACCTTTTCACTCGACCTTACCTTTAGTCAGAAACCACAACATTTCTATGATGTAGATAAGGAAATAAAGATTGAGGGGACAATCCAAAAGATCGTTATGGAGCCCCGTTATAAAAATACATCTCCCTTTTTGATTGTCATTCTGAATGAGAAAAAAAGTAAAAAGAGTTATAAGGTTGAGCTTAGCCCAAAAAGGTTTTTTGATCATGATCTTCATAAAGGTGAAAATATGATGGTTACAGGCTCCCTCTACAAAACAGGAGCAAACAACCTGCACATTATCGCCCGAGAAATTCGATTTAGAGGGGAAATCCTATTTCTTAGAGACAAACATGGTTTTCCAAACTGGAGAGGAGGGAAGAAAAAGAGAAGACACTGGAGAATAAGTTAGAGGTTTTGAAAAAAAAGAATTTTCTTTTATTCTTCTACCTTCCTTTAGCGGGAATACTCGTCATTTTCTTTGTTTTTTCATCCATAAACCGAAAGTACATTAAAAATAATTTTGAAGATTCAATTAAAGAACAGCTTTATGCCACAGCTGAAATCTTGAAAGTCAACATATCGTATTTTTTGCAAGAGAATTTTACTTCAGATGATATCTTCGAGCTCTATTCTGACGAAAAAAATATCTATTTTATGGCTCTTATTGATGATCAAAAACAAATTCTGGGATGGAGTTCGCGTTTCGAAGGCTATCTTCCTCTTTCTTCACATAACATAGAGGAAAAAAAATCGTGGGTTTTAGATTCTCCGGTCGGGAAGATTTTTAACATCGTCATTCCTTTTAAACCTGAAAACGAACAAACCTTTTTTTTGTATCTAGGGTATTCCCTGAGAAGTTTAGAAGAAATGATGACTCACTCCCGCAGAAGTTTTTTCGTAATCTTCGGCGTGATCTTTGTTACAGGGTTTATCTTTTTCTTGGGTCTTTATCAGCTCCAAAATAATTATTTAGTGAAGGAGAAAGAAGCCGAAAATGAAAAAAAAGAGAAAGAACGGTTCCGGGAGATTTCTGCATTTACATCAGGAGTCGCTCATGAAATCAAGAACCCGCTGAACAGCCTTTCACTTCTTTGTGGGCTGCTGCAGAAGAGGGCTCCTGCTGAGCTTCAAGAAGATGTTTCATTAGGCAAAAAAGAAATACATAAAATTTCCAGGATCATTGATCAGTTTTCAGCCTCTCAAAAGCCTTTAAAATTGAAAAAAGAAAAGTTCTTCCTTAAAGATCTCATACAGGATATTCAGGCATCTCTCAAGAACGAAATCGACCAAAAAAAGAATGATATCAATTATTTTCAGAAACGTCAGATTCTTTTATATGCCGACAAACAATTGATCAGCCAGGCTTTTATCAATCTGCTTAAAAATTCCCTGGAAGCTAAGGCGGATGGCGATATTACTATCCGAGCTAGACGGCACAAAAATTCAGTTTTTTTAACGTTTAGAGACTCAGGGCGCGGAATATCTGAACAAGACAAAAAGAACATCTTTTACCCATTTTTTTCTAAAAAGGAAAAAGGTATGGGCATTGGACTTTACATCACAAAAAAAATAATTGAAGCTCATGGAGGGAAGATCGGGTTTCAGAGTGAACTGGGACATGGAACCACATTTTCTGTAGAGATCCCAGGAGGCAAGCATGAATAAAGCTAATATTTTAACTATAGAAGATGATCCTCTACAGAGAAAGCTGATCAAAGAAAATCTTGAAGAGGAAAAATTTATTGTTTTTGAAGCAGCTACCGGGAAGGAAGCCTTAAATATTATAGCCGAATCTCCCATAGATATCGCCATCGTCGATTACAAACTTGAATCCGAAACTGGAATCGAGGTTATCAAACAGATGTTAGAAAAAAATCCGTTGATTACACCGATCATGGTCACTGCTTTCAGTAATGTTGAAAATGCTGTGGAAGCGCTAAAAATGGGCGCTTATGATTATATTGTTAAACCTATCGACTTCGAAAAATTTCTTTTAGTGATAGAAAGAGCCTTAGAGAGACAGAGATTGCAGAAGGAAGTCTTATCGCTTCGCAGTTCACTGGAAGAAAAATTCAGTTCCAAGAACTTTGTGTTTTCTTCCCCTGCTATGAATGAAGTCATGCGCATGATTTCAAAAGCCTCCAAAAGCAATGCCACTGTCCTCATTTCCGGTGAAACAGGTACCGGGAAGGATCTTGTGGCCAAGACCATTCATTTTTCCTCTGTGCGGAAAAATGAGCCATATTTGGCTGTCAATATCCCTTCTTTGCCTGAAACATTAATTGAAAGTGAACTCTTTGGCGCAGAAAAAGGATCTTTTACCGGTGCTCATGAAAGAAAATTGGGAAAATTCGAAGCGGCAGCAGGGGGCACTCTTTTTCTTGATGAAATCGGCGATTTGCCATTCCAAATGCAAGTAAAACTCCTCCGCTTTCTTCAAGAAAAAGAATTCTATCGGTTGGGATCATCGACTCCGAAAAAATCAGATGTGAGAATCATAGCTGCCACCAATAGAAACTTAGAGAAATTAATTGAAGAGGAGAACTTTCGACCAGACCTCTACTATAGGCTCAATGTTATCCCGATTCATGTCCCTCCTTTAAGAAAGAGGAGAGAAGATATTCCTCCTTTGGTCGATCATTTTATAAGAAAATATGCCGAGAAAGAAAAAAAGACAATTGAAGAGATTTCAGCCGAAGCAATGAACCTCCTTCTTCATTATTCCTTTCCTGGAAACATAAGAGAGCTGGAAAACTTCATAGAGAGAGCGATTGTTTTTTGTGATGGAAATCACATAACATCTGCTGATCTGCCGCTGTTTTTAAAAGAAAAAAAAGAAGAACAATTAGAACAGGAGGGCGATTCTTTGACAGATGAAGTGCGTCGTCTTGAGATTAGGAAAATCAAGAAGGCACTTATAGAGAATAACGGGATTAAAAGCAAAGCTGCAAAGGCTCTCGGGATTACAGAGAGGATGTTGAGTTATAAAATGAAAACTTACGGTCTTTCTTTTGATTAAAAGCCCCATAAAACCACTTTACGTATCTTTTTCCATGACAGAAAACTCGGATTATTATATTTTAATATTACTTCATTGAAGAAAAATTAATTCCCGGAGAATTAAGATGGATAAATATGCTATTGAAAATGTTCGTAAAGATGTTTTAGGAAGCAATGTTCTTTTTAACACTCCATTTGGCGAAAGGCATCTACTCTACGCGGATTACACAGCCTCAGGCAGAGGAGTAAGATCTATAGAGGATAGTATTATCAATATATTAAAATCTTATGCCAATACTCATACCGAAGATGCCTATTCAGGAAAATATTTAACAAATCTTCTCCATAAAGCTGAAGCCAATATAAAAAAATTCGTTAACGCTGGAGACCATGGAAAAATCATCGCTACAGGTTCTGGAACTACCGGTGCTTTAAAAAAGCTACAAGAAATTCTTGGTATTTACCTTCCGCCTGTTACAAAGGAGAAAATTTTCAACTCTATATCGGAATCGGGAGAATTCTGCCAGAGAACATTGGAGAGAATTGAAAAAGACAGACCCGTTGTCTTCATCGGGCCATATGAGCACCACACAAACGAGCTTATGTGGCGGGAAGCTTTTGTGGAGGTTGTTAAGATCGGATTGGATCAACACGGACTGATTGACCTAAAGAATCTCGAAGATAGATTGTCCGATTCAAAATACAAAAATCGACAGAAAATGAGTTCTTTTTCGGCCGGATCCAACATCACGGGGATTAAGACTAAAGTCTACGACATAGCCCGCATCTGCCACGAATACAACTCCCTTGTTCTTTTCGATTTTGCTGCCGTCGCTCCATATGTTGAGATAAACATGAACAGAGATGATAGAGCTTACTTTGACGCCATCTTTTTTTCACCTCACAAATTCCTTGGAGGCCCAGGATCCAGCGGTGTTCTTGTTTTTAATGAAAGAATTTACAGACGAGATCTTCCCCCCACCACAACCGGAGGTGGGACAGTCATTTATGTAGGTTTCAACACCCATGAATTCTCCAATGATATCGAAACAAGGGAAAAGGCTGGAACACCACCCATCCTTCAGACAATTAAAGCCTCTCTTGCTATGGAGCTCAAGGAAAAT
The DNA here is from genome assembly GCA_023133225.1 of Candidatus Aminicenantota bacterium. Lineage (GTDB taxonomy): Bacteria > Acidobacteriota > Aminicenantia > Aminicenantales > Aminicenantaceae > JAGLWV01. The sequence goes on from JAGLWV010000036.1 coordinate 10,469, forward strand.
ATTGGAATTAAGGCTATCGATGAAATAGAGACTAGACACAAAAAATATTTTATCGGTGAGCTGGAAAATATTGAAAATCTTGAAATCATAGGGAGTGTTCCCCCAGAACACCGTGTCCCGATAGTCTCTTTCAATATCCGCCACAACGAAAAAATATTACATCCTCAATTCGTCACCAAACTGATGAGCGACCTTTTTGGAATCCAGTCGAGGGGTGGTTGCAGTTGTGCCGGGCCTTATGGACATATCCTGCTCAACATCGGCCAAGAGCAGTCACTAAAAATCAGAAACCTCATTTTGAAAGGCTTTGAAGGTTTTAAATCCGGTTGGGTTCGCCTTAACGTGCATTACATTATGACAGAGGAAGATGTCGACTATATACTCAAGGCCATCAAATTCATCGCCTGCTCAGGTCATTTATTTCTGAAAAAATACTCATTCAATGTAAAAACTGGAGAATGGAAATATATCGGATTTTATGAAGAAGAAACGGATTTTTCAGTCGATGAGGATTTTGAACCGAGAACAGTCAAACTCTCAAAACTTCAAAAATTACGTGCATCGTATATTAAGAAAGCTGAAGAATTGGCGGTTGAGCTAAAAAAAGAAAAGGAAGTCATTTTCGCTCGAGATATAGATGCGGTGGAAGAAATCAAATTCTTCGATTACATCAATAAAGCCTTATAAATAACAAAATAGTCTTTTCAGAAGAGAACAATTAATTATGGCGATTATATACTTGACAAACCCACTAAAAAGTGTTATATTATATATAGAGGTTAAGAGAAATGAAAGAAAAAATCAACCTAATGGAATTAGCGGGAAAGTACAGTGATGAAGATAAAGCCAGAGAATTATTAGAAAATCTCAGATGGCCCGAAGGCCCAATCTGTCCTCATTGTGAATCAAATGAAGCTTATAAGTTGACCCCTAAATCTGGCTCAAAAACTCGCAAGGGACTCTATAAATGCAAAAAATGCAGAAAACAATTTACAGTTACAGTTAATACTATTTTTGAAGGTAGTCACATTCCTATCAATAAATGGTTGATTGCGATTCATCTTTTTTGTTCTTCTAAAAAAGGCATATCGGCTCATCAAATCCATAGAATGTTAGGAATCACTTATAAAAGTGCCTGGTTTATGTTTCATAGAATCAGATACGCCATTAAACAGACTTCTCTTAACGAAAAAATGAAGGGAATTATTGAAGCCGATGAGACTTATGTAGGTGGAAAAGGAAAAGGTAAAAGAGGGCGTGGATCTGAAAAGAAAACTCCAGTCTTTTCTTTAGTTCAAAGAGATGGAAAAGTTAAATCTCAACCTGTTAAAAATGTTACAGGAAAAAATCTTAAATCAATCATAAAAGAAAACGTTGATAAAAATTCAGTTATAATGACAGATGACTTTCGTTCTTATGCCGGATTAAAAAAAGACTATGCTGACCATAAAGTTATTAACCATAGCAAAAAGGAATATGTTAAAGGTGATGTTCATACTAATACGGCTGAGAATTATTTTAGTCTTTTAAAACGTGGAATCAATGGCACGTTTCATCATGTAAGTAAACATCATCTTCATAGATATTGTAATGAATTTGACTTCAGATATAATAATCGAAAAGTCGATGATGGAATGAGAACAGCGATATTAATAAGTAAAATTGGAGGAAAAAGATTAACATATAATTAACTGAAAATTAAATTAAAAAAGAATGCCAAAAGAAAAAAAAGATAAAAAAAATAGGGCTAAACCACTATCTTTGTATCCACTTGAATTAGAGGATGCATTAACGGAGATTCTTAAAATTCCCATAGATAAGAGTAAGAAAATTCCCCCTGTTAAGCACAAAAAGTCCTTGACAAAAGATAAGTAGATAATATATTAAAAGATGCCGGTGACGGGATTCGAACCCGTGTCAAGTGGTCTAAAGCCACTTGTTCTGTCCGCTAAACTACACCGGCACTAAAAAGAGTGGAGCGAACGAGAATCGAACTCGTGACGTGAGGCGCGAACCCTAACATCGTAACCATTACTCGCCCCACTCTGTCTATTCAATTTTCTTATACAATCCTTTTCCGACCTTTTTGAATCGCTTTTTAGCATTATTCAATGCAGTTCGGACAGAATCTCTAGGTCTGTGACCTCCAAATTCCACAAAATCCTTGATTATTTCATAAGCAACCGTAGCTGTAAAAGTAGGTAAATCAACTTTTTCGTATATAATATCCGCTAAATTGGGCCCTTCCTTTTTAAAAGCTTTAATCTTGATTTTTTCAGGAACTTTAGGTTGCTGAGATAAAGAGATGTTATCCTCTAATTTTAGGATATTTTTTTCATCTTTAAATAGTTTAATCATCGAGTCGCATTTTTGCTTAAGCAACTCCAAATTCTGGACGATATTTTCTATTTCTTCCTTATTGACTAATTTATATTCCATCTTTCGCCTTCCTTATCGCATATCATTTGTTAATAATATAAGCAGAAAAGCGATTTTGTCAAGTTCTTTCGCATTTTATTATAAAAAAAGGCGATTGAAAAGCGATAGAGAGCGGTTGAATTAACCGAAGAGATGCTAAGCGGTTATGTTATTCATGCCATTCTTGGGTTTGCGAAACATGATAAACAACTCAATTATTCATAAAATATCTTTATTCAATTTTAGACCTCTGAACTAAAGGTCATTAACTTTTTCCCATGAACCTAGCAATTTCCTCATCTGAATAGCTAAACATCTTCCCCTCTATCCATCGTATTAATGCTTTTTTATTATATGGTTTATCTAAGGTAAAATTTATAATATTTTCTACACAAGAATGTTTAAACATATAAATAGTAGTGTGATGTTCCCCTCTTGGATTTAACACCATAAACAAATTTTCAGTTTTTATAAAACGCTTACACTCTTCAATATGTTCGTTTCTTACCATCACTAATGCAGTTGACCTAACGCCTGCCTTGACAAGCATGACATGAGTCCTTATACTATTCATTGTCAGTGACAAAAAATCAATTTGGGAGGTTAGCATCATGACTTACAAGCCTGGAGAAACTGTTCCAACAACTGGAACATATCAATGTGTTTCATGTAATAAGGGTGAGGCATACTGTCGTCAAGGGGATAAATTTCCGCCCTGTGAAACGGATAATTGTAAACACCCTTTGTGGAAATTAAAATAAGGTTACTAAAAACACTAACAGATTTAAGCATCATTCCCCACTACCGTAAACTAGGACATCCCCTAATCCCATGATATAGATTATACAAGTCACAAGAGGAGGTAATATTATGACTATAAAACCAGAATATCCTTATAATGGGAAAAGATACCTTGGAAATACTAACGAAATGAAAGTTCATGACCTTGAAAATGAAAATGTAAACTGTCAAATTGATGAAATTAAATATGAGCATATAAAAATGTACGATTATCATTTTCAAGCCAAGGACAATGGTTTTGTAGACTGCGATTATTGCTTTTAATAATTTAATCATTTTCGTGACAAACTGGATGAACTTTCCCAGTCCAACTATTTACTGGGAAATAGGCTACCACCTTTTTATCTTTACGAACAATTACTATCTTACATCCAAATTCCCTCAATTTTTCTTCTGTGCCTTCTTCACAAATTACATTTGGATAGCCTTTTCCATGACCACAGCAAGAATCTATTGTTTTGATTCCAGTAAGATTTAATTGTAAAATTAAGAGCGAAATACATTGGTCTACAGCCTGGAGGTTTCCACTTAACCATAAATAAGAATATGTGTTATGCTTACACATTATAAACCTTGCTTAATAATTGGGTTTGCGAAATATATAAACGCCTTAATTATTATAAATAGGGACTTAAATCGCATTTCACCCCCCTCAAATTCTCATTTAAGCCAGTTTTTCGGAGTAATGTTTAATGAAACTTCCTGATTATGAATAAAATGCTGCGGCCCGTCCCCTATCTTTCTTAGCCCCTATTTTTCTTAGCTCCGACTGTAATATTCCATCTATTGATTTCTATTCTCCCACCAATTTAACCAAGCTGTGGAATCCATACCGAAATCTTCTCCCGTTACTTTTTTAAGAATCTCTACAGCTTCTTTTCTCACGTCAATACTCTTGTCTGAAAGGGTAGTGATGAGAGGTTTGATGATGCTCATGGGCTCGAGATTACCAATCGACCTTATGGCTTCTACCCGAACATTGACATATTGATTATCCAGCGCCTCCAAGAGAAATTTGAAAACCCTACAGGTATTATTGATTTTGACATGTGGAGAATCTCCCAATGGCACATTTGTCCGGTATTGGTCTAGACCACAGGGATCTCTTTTATCAGTTACCATCGAGAGTTTTTCGCCCAAAGCTTGAACTCCCAATGCTATAGCTTCACTATCTTCAAGTGTATTTATACTATCAACCGACATTCTCTTATTTATATTCAATAGAACTGCTCTATATACATCGACACTTTTTAATGACAATACTTCTTCCAGATTTAGTCTATTGTCTTTATTGCCATATAACTTGCCAAGATCATCCAAAGCTCCACAATTGAATGCTTTTCCTACAAAACCAAATTGTCTAGCTGCTTTTTCAACATTTTCATCAATTTGTTGTCGCACCTCTTCAACGGTTACGTCTGTGTATTTCGAAGTAATGGCACCATCAACATGGTACTGTTTTAAGTTCATGATGTCTTGCATGGTAAGTTTTTTCTTTTTTGATTTTTGAGTCTCTTGGGACTGAACTAAATTGGACGTGCCAATAAACAAGAATATTACGATAGTAAATAGAATTTTAATCTTCATTTTAAATCTTCCTATTTTTGTGGTTTATACCTAACATATATTCTACTGCCAATATCGGCATTAATGGTATAATCGGGTTTCCAACTTTCAGTTATGATATTTTAGTTGTCCATATATAGTTACACCAATAGTGCATCAAAATCAACGGAGGTTCAGGATATTGTCCCCGCTCTATGAATTGACCTCGTTGCTTTTCCTGTGATAAGCTCATTTCAGAATGCTAGCGGATGAAAATTGTGAAGTTTTTGCACGATTGAAATGAGAAAAAATCGCTCTGTTTTTTTCCTCTTCTTGCTCTGTTTTTTTCTGATTATATTTTTATCTGGCTCTCCTCTAGTTTCAAGAAAAAATACAAAAATACCCAGGTTAAATCTTCTTTTCATATCGATAGACACACTGAGGGCAGATAGGTTGAGCTGTTACAGCAAGGAGCACCTTCACACACCAAATATAGATATTTTAGCCGAAAATGGAATAATTTTTTCAAGAGCCTTTGCCCATAACCCGACTACTTTGCCATCCCATACTAATATGCTTTTAGGATTGACTCCTCTTTATCATGGGGTTCATGAAAACACAAATTTTATCGTAAGGGAAAAATTTCTGACATTAGCCGAATATTTAAAGAGCTTCAGTTACTCTACTATGGCTATTGTCGGGGGTTATCCTCTCCATTCAAGATTTGGTCTTTCGCAGGGTTTTGACATCTACGATGATGATTATGAAACCGTGAAATATCAAAAACTTGCTTTTGGAGAAAGAAAGGCTGAGGTTGTGGTGGACAAAGCTCTGGGCTGGTTAAAAAGCCGGAAGTCTCCCTGGTTTCTAATGATCCATTGTTTTGATCCTCACGATCCTTATGAACCTCCAGAGCCTTTTAAAACTAAATATGAAAAGAATCTTTATGATGGAGAAGTGGCCTATGTTGATTTTGTGCTAGGGAAGCTAGTCTCTTACATAAAAGAGAACAATTTGTTCGATAACACTTTGATCATTTTTACCGGTGATCACGGTGAATCATTGGGACAGCACGGAGAAATGACCCATGGCTATCTTGCCTATAACACAACACTCTGGATTCCTCTCATCATTTCTATCCCCGGCGTAAATCCAGGTAAGATTGACCAAACTGTCAGCCACATAGATATCTTTCCCACGGTTTGTGATGTTCTTCAAGTGAAAAAACCATCTTTTCTCCAGGGCATTTCTCTTCTTCCTGCGATTAAGGGAAAGAGGCTGCCAAGGCGACCCATTTATTTTGAATCTCTGTACCCATATTACAGCAGAGGATGGGCTCCAGTGAAAGGGTATATCTATAGAAAGGAAAAATACATAGAATCTCCCATTCCTGAGCTTTATGATTTAGATAAGGATTTCGAAGAACTCAAGAATCTCGCAGAGAAAACGAAATTGGGTAGATACAGAGAGCGGCTCGCTCGAATCATTAAAGAGCAATCCAATCCTGAAAATATTAGGGCGAGGCAAAGAATAGACAGAGAATCCCTGGAAAAACTAAAAAGCCTAGGCTACATATCAAGCCCTCAGATTTCAAAAAAAGTAAGTTTTGGCCCTGAGGATGATGTAAAAACTCTACTCCCCTATCATAATAAAACTATGAAAGCCATGGAGCTTTACCAAGGGGGAAAAATAAGCGAGGGATTTGAGCTTTTAAAGCAGGTCATTACAGAGAGAAAGGACGTTGATATTGCCTATACCGGTCTAGCTACTTTGTATAAAGATGAGGGAAAATTAAAGGAGGCACTTGCGGTTCTAAAGATGGGACTTGAGTACCTTCCTTCAAGCTATGGAGTTATCCTCTCTTATGCCAGGTATCTTAACGAAGCAGGTCAATATAATGATGTCCTTGCCATTCTGAATAAAGAAAGGTTACCTCAAATGGAACATGATCCTGAGATATGGAACTATCTAGGAGTGGCTTATGAAGGAAAGGGAGATTTCGAGAAGGCTGTGGAGGCTTACGGGAAGGCTCTCTCAATAGACGATGAATACGCCGTTGTCTTTAGAAATCTTGGAACAGCATATTTATCTATCTATTTGAAAACAAGAGAATTGAAAACTTGCGAGAAATCCATCCAGAATCTTAAAAGGGCTACAGAGCTCGAACCTGATTATGCCTCGGCTTACAATCGCTTAGGAGTGGCTTACAGAGAGATTGGGAAGACAGAGGAGGCGATTTACTGTTTGAAAAAAGCACTGGAGCTAAGGCCTGATGTTGGCCACCCGCTTTTTAGTCTAGGTCTTGTTTATTTGGATAAGGGCGATAAGGTCAAAGCACTCAATTATTTTAGTAAGTATAAGGAAGGCTACTACTCTTCCCTTTCTCTCAAAGAAAAAGAGATACTCGATTCTTTGATCAAAAAATGCAAGAGGAAGCCTTGAAACAGAAGTCAATGGACTGTATGCTTTTTCCAGAACGTTAGCGGATGGAAATTGTGAAGTTTTTACGCGACAGAGAAAGCGAATTTCCTATATTTATTTGTGACACATGTGTTACCCAGGGATAGGTCTATAAATAGAGTGTCTAATTCTGTTAAATTTTTGAAAGTTCGCAATGGAGTTATTGTCATTTTGGCTTGACAATATTTTGACTTAATTATAATTTTTAAATAGTGCACAATTAGAGTGGGCTAATTAACCTAAGTCAAACAGAATCCTTCGCAAAAATTAATAGTGAGGAGAGGATGTCAAATCATTTAATAAAGCTATTTGAAGATAAAGAAATAATTGAAAAGATTAAAAATCGTTTACCCTATCTGTTTCAACTTGCTGAATTGGAAAGTTCAAGAGCAGGGAAGATTGGAATGGAAGTTGGAACTCTTAGAGAGAGAATAATAGTTGCTTTGCTCGTCTATAAATATGGAGAAGCTAATGTTGATACAGAAATCCCTATTACTGAAGCAGAGGTTGATGTGAGATTATTTGGTCATCCTGTATCCATAAAAACAATAACTGGCAAAGGATTTGGAGGAGTTAAGTTGATATGGACTGTTGATGCACAAAAGGCAAAAGAATTTAGAAAGAACTATGTTCCTCATTGTGATATGCTACTTGTACAGATTAATTGGAATTCCACAGGTGGATTTTTCTATCTACCCATAGAAGCTCAGATGAGACATTTTGAAAATTTTAGCAGACAGAAATACTTTAAACTCCCGAAGCCTGGGACAAATCCAAGAGGAGTAGAAATTACGCAGGAGGCTTTATTAAGTTTAGTAAAGGATGATGAAACTAAGATTATAAACATTCATTGGCAACGATCAAAGATAGACTATAATCCATATAAAAGATGGGTAGATTATTGGAGTGAGGAATGAAGAATTCTGGAACAATTCAGAGAAAAAGCACAAAATCAAGCTCCTTCGGTTCGCCTGGAAGGATAAGCCATGATTCATCTCCTTTTTACAACAGCAAATTATATGAGAAGTTACCAAAAGAACAAAGAGTTGAATATACAGAAAACTGTATTCCTCAGAAATTATTAGATAAAGTCTTTTGTAAATCAAGTGAAAGTATGGACGAATTGCCTGATAATAGTGTTCATTTGATGGTTACTTCGCCCCCGTATAATGTGGGAAAAGAATATGATGAGGACCTAAGTCTTCAAGAATATAAGATGTTTCTTAAGAAGGTTTGGAGCGAAGTTTATAGAGTGCTAGTCCCTGGTGGAAGAGCGTGTATCAATATTGCAAATTTGGGAAGAAAGCCTTATTTACCTCTACATACTTATATTATTGAGGATATGCTTGAGCTTGGATTTTTAATGAGGGGGGAGGTAATATGGGATAAGGGCTCAAGTGTGAGTCCATCTACTGCATGGGGAAGCTGGCTTTCAGCTTCCAACCCTACGCTCCGAGATGTTCATGAGTATATCCTGATATTTTCCAAATACGCTTTTTCAAGAAAAAATGCAAACAAAAGAAAAAACACTATTGCTAGAGAAGAATTTTTAGAATTTACTAAAAGTGTTTGGAAATTTGATGCAGAGCCAGCAACAAGAGTTAGACATCCTGCTCCCTTTCCTGTAGAGCTGCCTTTTAGATTAATTCAGCTTTATACCTTTGAGGAAGAAGTACTCTTAGATCCATTCATGGGGAGTGGACAAGCAGCTATTGCTGCAATAAAAACAAATCGTCATTATGTCGGTTATGAAATCGAAAAGGAATATGTTAGATTGGCAGAGAGTCGAATAAAAGATTTCACTGAACTTTATTGGTCTGGAAAATTGTTTAAACTTGAAAATAAGTAGATTTACAGCTTAGTTTTAAAGCTAGTGGGAACCAAAGACTAGAAAGACCAACTTTCCCTGAAAGGAAAAGACCGCATAACGGAATCAGCGCCTCAAAAGAGAGAAGGTAGTGTACAATCAAGTTCGCAATTTTGATTTTTTAGACTTAAAATAAGTTCTGGGGACACGATACATTACTCTGAATTAAGTATGATGTCCCTAGATCTTTCTGATGTCCCTAGATCTTTCTATTTTTTTTCTCTAGCCACTTCAACAGCAATATCAATATAATTCATAAATAATTAAGTATTGTGTCCCCTTATTTATAGGTGTCCCCTTATTTAGAATTATCCCTTTGAAGAGGGAAGTCCAATTCATGCGTTCTTGAGGACACCGGCCAGCTCCAGGGTTCTGCTTCGGATATCGAAACCGAGAGCGCACCGGACGGTGCAGGCGGCGCAGTCCCTGCAGGCCAATCCGGCTGAACTCCAGCCCCTAAGCGTCTCCAAGGCTTTGTCGGGTTGTTTATGGCCAAAGGCATACATATAGGCACGCATGAGTCCGGGAATTTCGAGTCCGGCCGGACATTGGGTCAAACACTGCCGGCACTGCTGACAGTACAGCCCGGCAAGGCCAAGTCCTGTTCCCAGTTTGAGGTCGCGCCTTTCTTCCGATGTCAGCTTCAGATCCTCCATGACCGAAAGGTCCTCCCACATCTCCTCGTAATTTGAAAAGGCAGGGATCGTTGTGTGCACGTTTTCGTCCTGCAGCACCCATTTAAGAGCAGCCTTCATGTTGATCATCTTGAGCCGGGTTCTGTCCCAGTAGACACCGGCCTGTGTTTTCATGGCCACCACACCGAGACCGGCGTCCGCGGCTTTCCCAACGGCTTCACGGACATCCTCGCGGTGGGTTTGTCTGAAGTTGTACGCCGTCAGGACCACGTCCCAAAATCCGCTCTCAGCAGCTGCCCTGATGACTTCCGGCTCATTGCTGTGCGTGCCGATACCTACAAAACGTGTTTTTCCGGATTTTTTAAGCTGTTCGTAGGCACGCATGTAGGGCTCATAGGATACGGTTTCGGCACGGCCGATAGAGAGGAGATAATAGATGTCGACATAATCGAGTTTGAGGCGTTTGAGACTCCCTTCGATGGACTCTACGATCAGATCGGGATCAGCTCTAAATCCCAGATCCGAGGACCGATCGCCCGTTCCGAAATCGTAGGGAAAATCGGGACTTGTGCCGATGACAAAGGAATCCCGGGGGCGGTTCCGGAACACGTTCCCCAGGAGCCGCTCATGGTTCCGTTCGGAGTATCCGCTGGAGGTATGGATGTAGACGATCCCTTCGTCCAGAGCCGTTCGGACGAGGTCGATCCCATAGGTGGATCCCATGCTGACAACGGGAAGGCGGAGGCCCGTCCGCCCCAGAGAACGAAACACGATCTTTCGATCTTTTGACTGATTCCCCTGGTTCGTCTGATTGCTTGAGCATTTTGTCAGAATTGAAGCCCCGGCGATTCCCGCAAGACCAGCTTTAAGAAATTCACGTCTGGATGTACGCGGGGTCTTGATCATCACAGGTTAATCCTTTCACCCATTCTTGCGGAGAATATCCTCGCGAACAGGGCAAGATTTTATGAGCTGGCGAGTTTGTTCAGCTCATCCCAGTCTTCGTCCACCTGCTTCTGGATCTCTTCTAGAATCCCGGCGTTCTCCTCCTTGAAGAGATGGCGGAATCTGCCCTGTGGTTTAAGCCATTCCAAAACCGGTTTTTTTCTTTAGGTTTGTAGTTGATCTTGTATTTGCCGTTTTCAACCTCATACAATGGCCAAACACAGGTGTCAAGAGCAGTCTGAAGTAGCCGAACTCCTAGAAACTCAGCACAATTTGGCCTCTATGCCAATGCTCATCGAGGGAAAGTCCGCAAGCCAGAGAGGATGGCCACAAGCTAGTAAACATCGAGGAGGAGTGCCCGAGGATCCCCCGGCGGGGCTGGGCAGAGATGATCCGTAAAGTCTATGAATTTGACCCCCTTATCTGCCCCAGGTGTAATGCAAAGATGCGCATCATCGCTTTCATCACCGATTATCCCGTAGTCGACCGCATCCTCAACCACCTGAATCTGACCTTTGTCGCAGACAAACCTCCCCCGCCTCGTTTCGCTTATCAAGAAGTTTTGTTGGCGGTTGAGGCCTGGGCCGAATATATTTCATGATTCTTTTCTTTTCCCATAAGGAGATGTCTATGTAATTTCCGGGTCTTTTGGCGCCTTGAACAGCTTCAGAGACATATCCCATGCTCTCAATCCCTCCTTGAGATCTTTTTGAGTCGAGATTAATAATTCTCACGATGATTGGAGGGGTAAATGGGAACAAAGATGCTCACTCAGCCAGCGCCGCCGAAAAGAAAATTCTAATCCCTTCTCATGGAACTTATTCCGCCGGTTTTTGGGCAGGTTTTCGACGCCACCAGGTAGCAAGCATTGAACCGGAAATGTTCATCCAAGGACCGAATATCGCCGGGGCCAACGCAGCACTGGCACTCCTTAATACTTCCATGGCAATTCCGGATGCCATGCCCCCATTCTGCATGCCCACCTCGAAGCCCACGGTGCGGCAGGAGTTTTCATCCAGCTTTACTGCCCGGGCGCCCCAGTATCCGAGAATATAGCCAATAAAGTTGTGAATAATCGCTGCGGCGATTAGCGCTAATCCCACTGTCAAAAGCTTATCCCTGGATCGTGCTGTTATGATAGCTATGATAAAACAGATACCAGACATCGAAACGATCGGCAGTGTTTTATTCATCCAGTTCTCTGGCCCTTTGAGCTTAATGCTTACAATGAGTTTTGCAAAAGCCACTATACCGATAAGGATAAATCCAATGATTATTCCATTCTTGATCGTCCCCAATGGCCCGAGAAAATCCTCGCGTATAAACATTGTAACAACTGAAAGGGAGATGCACGCAGCTGAAATAAGAGCCAGTGATCCGCCTCTATTGGCCCATTTTTCACGGCTGTAGAGTATACTGTTAGCGATTAATCCCGCGACAATCGGAATAATGATCATATTAAATATCGAAAACATCATGGCTAAAAAATTGATCGGCACGAGCTTGCCGGCAAGGATTTTCATCATTAAAGGTGTCATAAAAGGCGATATGAGAGTGGAGCAGGAGGTCATCGTAACGGAAAGCGCTACATTTCCACCCGCGAGATATGTCATGAGGTTAGACGCAACCCCGCCTGAACATGCGCCGATCAGGATTACGCCAGCGGCAACTTCTGGATCAAATTTAAACAGCATGGCAATGGTGTAACCTGCAAGCGGCATCACAGTAAACTGCAAAAATATCCCGATGAATACCGGCCAAGGCATTACAATCACCCTCCCGAAATCCTTTACACTCAGGGTAGTCCCCATACCGAACATAATAATCTGAATGAGGGGAACAATCAGGACTTTTAAGTCCATTCTAAACCAGACTCCGAATAACGAAGGGTAAAACATCGATGCAGATACAAACGCAAAGACCCATATAGTGAATGCGAAGTTCTTGAAAAACGCATGCCCCATACAGTAGAGGGCCAGAGAAGCAAACAGAATGATAACAGGCAGGCCGACTTCAGAGCGATAACCCAGGAGGAACATAGTGAGGGTGATTAGAGCGGATATTATAAAAATGTTTCCAGAATATTTTTGAAAGGTCTTCCTAGTCATTCTTGCCTAGAAAACAATGGATAATGTTTCACTCTATATCACACAACATCGGAACAATATTTATAATTGATACAGTTCCGCCATTTTTTCGTGAGGTTTGAAGTGATAGAGACACTGATCGATCGGGGTTCCAAGAACGTTTATCTTTTCGATATCTCCTTGTCCCATTCCCGCTTCCGCCATGGTCGAAAGATAAAGAACCCTTTTGGGATCAAATCCCATTATTTTGGTAGCAAGGGTGTCTGCCGCAAGGGCATCCCGGCTGGCTATGGCTACCCGGGAATCAATAGGAGTCCCCCAGGCTGGTCCATTACCCTCCATGGCTTCAAATCCATCTATCACTGCCAGATCAGGATAGACATCCTGGGCTATATGAAACATGTTAAAGTGGCAGAGGCCGTCCACGGCTGGAGGGGTAGTGTGGAATAAAGCTTTATCATTTTTTTTGTTCTCATAATCATTGAGAGGACAAGCCAAAAGAGTGTTTTTCAGCGACAGCGTAACTAGTACTTTATTGTGGGTTTTCATCCTGGCGGCCGAAATAATATAAACATCCGGGTCCAAAAAAGTGGACAGGATTCGCACTGGCAAAGGACGGTTTCCTTTTCCGAAGACATACCGATATTGATAAGAATCCTCCTGATTGAGGTCAACCACTTTCACGTTGTATTCTTCTTCCAGCGCAAAATACCCATAATTTTTAAAACCGTCAACAGTATTCATAGCTCCTGATTCACCAATGACGATCTGCTGATTATAGTGAGGGACAAGAAAATCTAAAATGGCTCGTATCGCGTCTGTATGTGTAATGGCAAGCGGATTGTTGGAGACCACGACATTCGGCTTGAGCAAAATCTTTCTTTTACCGATAGAGCCAATCACTTCATCCTCGATCGCTTTCAGCGATTGATACACGATCTCGCGCCGGTCATTGCCCTTCACCAAACTCACTCGAGCAGGTTCGGTTACTTTCTTGTAGAGTTGGGCGGTACTGCCCGGTTGATCGCTCTTTTCAGCACGTTTGACATTGAGGCATGATATCTCCCCCCCGAGAGCTAGACTTCCCGCGACTCCCAGGCCAATACCTTTCAGAAAATCGCGTCGATTTAAAGTGCCCTTCTTGCTTGCCATTATTTTCTCCTCGCCTAGTTTAATATCCAAAAAAATCTTAGCCTATTTTATTAGGGGATATTCCAGACCCTTCATATTTGTGCGAATCTTGTAAATTTTATCATAACAAGTTGCGTAAATCGTCTTCAAGTCTTCGCCTCCAAAACAGCAGCTGACAGGATAAACGGGGAAGTTGACAATACCGATGAACTCGCCTTTCTTGCTAAAAATCTGAAGCCCCAGGTATGTAGCAACATAAAGATTACCAAGCTCATCGATTGTCATACCATCGGCACCGGTTGTTTTTCCCTTTCTATCGAGCACTTCCAGTGTCATATAGAGTTTAGCAAATTTTCTGCCGTTGGAAACGGTGCCGTTTTCGTTGACATCATAGGTCCAGACATAGTTATCTTTATCGCTATCGATATTCCACCATTCCTCATCATCATAGGTGTTGTTGACATAGAGAGTTTTCCCATCGGGGCTCAGCAGCACGCCGTTCGGCATGGCAAATTCATTCGGTTCTATAACCCTGACAACTTCGCCTTCCGGAGTCCGGTAATAAACACTCCTCCCGGGCTGGTTTTTTTCCGTCTCGGGTGTGAACTGAGGATCGGTGAAGTAGATGCCGCCCCTGGCATCGATAACAAGATCATTGGGTCCATCAAGAGGTTTGCCGTTATATGTATCTGCTAATGTTCTTACCACTTTCCCTTGAGTGGTTATTTCGACCACCCGGTGACCGAACATGTCGCAGACTGCAAGATTTCCATTGCCGAGATGCATGGTTCCATTTGTCTGCATCTTGCCGTGAGATATGTATCGATAAGTACCATCGGGATCCATTTCCACCAGGGAGCTCTTCTTGGGATCACCGTTCCACCCTTGATCGAAATACATGCTTGAGAAATAGAGTTTGCCGTTCAGCCATGTCGGCCCTTCAGTAAAGACAAGTCCTGGGCCAATCCTGGAACCGTCAACGACTAGTTCCACTCTGGCATCTTCAGGAATGATAGTGTGAAAAGCAGAAAGATTCTTCGTCATATTTTCTGTGTAATCCGGACGGGGCGGCCAAAAAACATCAAGCACAAAGCAGCCTAAAGGTCCGATTTTACCTCCATGCACCATATTTTCCGGGAGCAGAACAATATTGCCCTCCTCCATTCGATGCACACCGTCAAGAATAATTTCGTCAATCCAACCGCGGATGACAATCATAATCTGCTCTTCGGGATGGATATGACGGCTGAAGGTCGAACCGGGCGCCATCCTCAGGAAGCTCAGCTGAGCACCCGTTCCCGAAATAAGCCGGGAGTTGGCTCCGGGAACGAGTTCTGTGAATTGCACATCATACAGATCGTACACCTTGTTTGGTCGAACGGAAGGCCCGAGAGAATAATTCCCCGCAAGAACATCTGATGGCAGGTTTGGAGCACCGGACTTTTCTAAGTAATCGAGGCGAACAGGCCAGTACACCTCGAGGATTTCTGCGCCCTCATTTCCTGCTTTTAGGGAATTTTCAGATCCCTTTTCAAGGTAAATAAAATCATTTTTCGGCGTGCCGCCATGGATACCATCTGGTTCCTCCCTTTTACTAGCACTCATTGAAATAAAGTTTCCGTTAATAAGCTGTTCAACCGAACCTCCCATGACAACCATGAGTCGTTCGCTCGGAAGTATTTCCTTTGGTATTTCCGCAAGAGGTTCCAGGATCACCCAACTGATGAGATTACCCTTGCCCCAGTACATGCGGGCTTGCACCCCGGGCGCAATCTCAGTAACTGGAAGCTTTGTGAAACTTGTGACAACACCAGGGTCGAGATTCGATACAATATTGGTATCCGGGATATCATCGCGGTTTCGCCCCTCGATGCCGTGCTCATTGATAATTTTATCATTAATTACTTTCCATTCCGCTTTCTTTGAGCACCCGATAGAGATGAGGATAAAAACAGCAGCTGTTAAAGCGAGAATAATTAATAAATGATTGCGTATCTCTTTTGTTTTTTTCAAAGATTCCTCTATCATTTCTTTTTCAGCCTATCGTGACGGTTACCGAGGTAGAGCCACAGCATATGCTCACCGGTATGGTTTATCGAGCAGTGGGGCACTTTATTGTTTGGCGGGATGAGAAATGCTTCCCCCGGCTCCTGCCACAGGAGGCGGTTGCCGAAATACAGAAGGCTCTTTCCCTTCAACTGGCACCAGATCTCTTCACAATCAGGACCATGGACATGCGGCTGGGCGATGTCGAAAGTATCGATGGATACGACAGCCACTCCCATCGGGTTTGCAAATTTAGGATTCACATCATATAAAAATCCGCGTCCTATGTGCGCCCAGTGATATCCAACGCCGGGCTTTGAATCATGATAGCTCCCGACGGACATCTCTTTGTTTGGATCAAAATCACCGGGTATTTCCTCTACCACGACAATCATCTCAAGGAGAATTTCTGTCGGGTTGAATAAACGGTATTCAAGCCCAGCAGGAATAAATACAGCCGTACCCTCTTCAAGCTCGGCTTTCTTGCTGCCGGCTTCCACACGTCCGGTTCCCTTCATCACATAAAAAAAGACTTGTTCTCTCTCATGCTTTGTAGGCTTTGTGTTGCAGCGGGGCTGGAGAACTCCTCTCTTGTAGGCTTTGAGGTACTTCAAAACGGCGCCCTTCTTGGAAGGATTGAGGGGATCACCCGGGGAGAGGATATCTCGTTCAATGAGTCCGCCGTGCCCCTCATGAGGAAGGGAGTTTCTCCAATGGTTGATGTAAAGAAAGACATCCGTGTCGACTTCCGGATGGCGGTGGTTTGATTTGGCATGCTCGAAAAACGATGGTTCCGGCTCCTCTGTTAGTTTTTCTTGAAGGATTCCGGACGAGAAACCACCTAATCCAAAAGCAACAAAAAGTAAAATCGCTAAAAATGCATACTTTTTCATATGTCACCTCCTCGATTTTAAAGAAGGAATTTTATTTGAATTGCTGAAGCCACCTTTATATGGTACCGATCCTGCCAGATCTACTCTGAAAAACCAACACACCTCAACCCTTGAATTCGACTCTTGGGAATAAATTGATTCAAACAATAATAATGGCTTTAACATCATCGATAAAGGCATTCTCAATGACTTATATCATAGGAAAAAATTTCTGTCAAAAACAGGCTGTTACCTGTTACCGAAGATTCAAGATGAGATGAATTTGACCCAACCGGAGCGGATATATAAAATAAGTTTGGAGGGAGAAAATGGTTAAAAGAAGACCCTTAATATTTATGATAGCATGCTTTATGACTTATGGGATGATAACGTGCACAACTTCCCTGGAGCGAAGCAATTTTCTCGAGGGGGAGTTTTGGCGAAAGCAAGCACTTCGCGACATTATTCCTTACTGGTATAAACACATTCATGATAAAAAATATGGGGGGTTCCACCTTGCCCTTTCCCGCGAGTGGGAACCAATTTCTCCTCGGGACAAACATCCTCCAATGATCAGCCGCCAGGTTTTCGGCTTCAGTTGTGCCTTCCTTCTATCGGGAGATGAAAAGTATCTGGAAGTTGCACGACAGGGAGTCGATTATCTCCTGGATCACGCCTGGGACAAAAAATATGGTGGATGGTTTAACACTCTGACTCAAACCGGTGAGCCTAAGGATGAGACAAAGACCGTAGCTTGCCAGCTTTATACAGACGTAGGACTTGCGCTTTACTATTTTGTTACCGGCGACGACAAAGCACTTTCTCACGTGCTGCACTCCGTAAATATTCGCAGGAGAAACGCTTATGATAAGCAATTCGGGGGATATTTCCAGGCGCTCAACAGAGATCTTAGCGTGAAAGATTTTTCCAAAGGCAAGCATTCCCATTATGGATACACGAGCTCACTCCTGATAAATTTGTCGATGTTTACTCGGGATCCGGAAATTCTCAGCTTTGCTAAAGAGCTGATGCAAATCAGCATGGAACGGATGACTGACTCAGAGTTTGGCTGGCTGTTAGGTTACCCGACTGCCTTTGACCGGGAATGGAAATACATTCCTACAGTATCAAACGGCAGAGAAATTATCTCGGCCGGTGCTCAACTCACCGGCGCTCTAGCCTCCCTTCGCCTATACGAATTGACAGGAAAGGAAACTTACCGTGAGTATGGCTTATCATTAGGGAAACAGCTTATCCGTTTTGCATGGGATTCCGAGTTAGGCGGATGGCATAACCACATTGAAAGAATCTTTCCCCACTCCTTTGTAGGGCCTCGGAAAGTTTCATGGTGGATACAGTGTTATGGAAACCTCCTTCAGCTCCACCTCTACAACATAACCGGGGACAGGCAGTATCTCGTTCACTTTGAGAAAATGTCGGCATTCTGGAACAAACATTTCATAGATAATCAGTTTGGAGGAATATTCCAGACCGTCTCGTTTGAAGGATCTCCGTTAGAGGTTAACAAGGCTATGCCTTGGAGGACTTCCTATCACGAAATGGAACATAATTTTTTAAACTCCCTCTATCTTAAACTGTATAAAAACCACCAATCGGTCAAACTCCATTTCCTCTTGAAGGACACAAAAGCTAACTCAAAGCACTTCGTTTCCCCTGTGGAAGATCCTTCTGTCCATATTGAAGCTGTTCAGATAAACGGCAAACCCTGGGAAGCATTCAATCCCCAAGAGCGTTATGTGATCCTTCCTGAAGGTAAGAATCTGAAGATGGAAGTAACATTGGAGAAAAACAGGCAAGGGAAGTAAAAACATTTGAAAAAATGGCGACAGGCCTCCCATTTCTACTCTGATTCATCAAGCACACTTTTATTAAATAGATTATTCACTATCGAATAATCAATTAACGGGTTTGATAAATCAAACCCTACAGATGAATCAAACTCCTTATCTTGATAGAGAAAGGAAAAATGAGATTATATGGAAATG
>JAGLWV010000360.1 GCA_023133225.1 Candidatus Aminicenantota bacterium
ATCGGTATGCTTCTTGATAATTCGATCGTGGTTTTGGAGAACGTCTCCCGCCACCGGGAGCAGGGAAAAGATATTCTGTCTGCGGCCCGGGACGGTGCCGGGGAAGTGGGAACAGCGGTGACGGCTTCAACGCTTACCACGATAGCTGTATTTTTTCCCCTTGTTTTTGTCAAGGGGATCGCAGGGCAGCTTTTCCGTGACCAGGCGTTAACTATAACGTTTGCGCTTCTGGTTTCCCTTATGGTGGCCCTAACATTGATTCCTATGATGGCTTCTCTTGAGGGAAGAAAGAGAGAAGCTGTCGCTCCACCCGAAGTAAAAAAACAAGGTGGCCGTATTAGAAAATTATTAAGAGGTATCCGGATTTTTATTTTCACAGGCATTCCGGTAGTTTTTCTTAAGCTCATTCTCGGATTCTCCCGCCTCATTTCACGAGTTATTTTGTTCCTGTTGAAACCCTTTTTGAACGCTTTCTCCAAAGGCTACGCAAAGGTTGAAAAGAGCTACCTTCCTTTTCTTAAATGGGCTTTGAGACATAGAGCAGTTGTCCTGACTGTAGCTGCCGGATTTTTCCTTGTCACTCTGCTGTTGATTCCCAATCTGGGCATTGAATTGATCCCACAGCTTTCCCAGGGAGAATTCAGGATAGAATTTCGTCTCCCACCCGGGACACCTCTCGAGAAAACCGATCAAACCATTGCTGCTCTCCAGGGATCGATCAATAAGATCGACAACATTAAAATGTCTTTTTCCGTGTCTGGAAGTGGAAACCGTTTTGATACCAATCCCGAACAGGGAGGTGAAAACTGGGGAGAGTTGAATGTTGCCATGGTCCCTGGCTCCACCCGGTTAAATGAAGATCAGGTCATGGCACAGATTCGAAAGGATCTAGAAAATTTGCCGGGGCTTCAGTATAAATTTTATCGTCCTACCCTCTTTACATTTAAAACACCGATCGAGATTGAGATAGCAGGGTATGATCTCGAAAAACTAAAGAAAGTGAGTGCTGAGATTGTCCGGCAGATGAGATCGATCGATCGCTTTGCCGATGTAAAATCATCGGTGGAAAAGGGACATCCGGAGATCCAGATACATTTTGATCGCGAGAGGGCTTCTGCTCTTGGCCTGAACGTCTATGAAGTTGCCGAGCGGGTGGTCAGAAAAGTTAGGGGAGAAGTGGCCACCAAGTATGCGTGGCATGATAGGAAGATCGATGTCGTGGTTCGCGTGCGTGAGGAAGACAGGGCATCGGTCATGGATATACAGGATCTGATTATCAATCCGGAAAGCCCGCGGCCTGTTCCCCTGAAGGCAGTCGCGAATATTCTCGTTGGAACAGGGCCAGACGAGATTCGCCGGGTGGATCAGGAAAGGGTTGCTATTGTTTCTGCAAATTTGAACTATGGCGATCTTGGTACAGCCGCCAGGGAGCTGACAGATATAATCAGTACTATAGAGATCCCGGAAGACATTGCAGCCAGCGTCTCTGGGCAAAATGAGGAAATGAAGATCTCCTTTCGCTCACTTCAATTTGCCTTGCTTCTGGCAGTTTTCCTGGTCTATCTGGTGATGGCCTCCCAGTTTGAATCTTTCCTTCATCCCTTTGTCATCATATTCACGATACCACTGGCATTCATCGGTGCTGTTTTCGCCCTGTGGATCACAGGTTCAAAAATCAGTGTGGTGGTTTTCATCGGGTCGATACTTCTTGCGGGTATTGTTGTCAACAATGCTATCGTCCTGATTGACATGGTCAATCAACTCCGGTCGAAAGGCATGGAAAAAATAAAAGCCATAATAGAGGGCAGCTGTTCCCGCCTCCGTCCTATTCTCATGACCATGCTGACAACGACTCTGGCCCTCTTACCCCTTGCCATCGGTATCGGAAAAGGCGCTGAAGTCAGGGCACCGATGGCCATTACCGTGATTGGCGGACTCACTGTCTCAACTTTCCTGACTCTCATCGTGATTCCGGTTGTGTACAGTTTGCTGGATAGAAAACAATGAAAATAACAGAATTTTCACTCCGCCGCCCGGTCATGACTCTCATGATATTTTTATCTTTTATTGTGATCGGCTTGATCTCTTCCAGATTGCTGCCTCTTGAATATTTTCCTGAACTGGATGCTCCTTTTGTTGCGGTTAACATCCCCTACCCCAATTCCACACCCGAGGAAGTCGAACGTGAGATCACTCGACCGGTAGAAGAGATCCTGGCTACTATCAGTGATGTTAAACGCATGGTCTCCGACTCCTCAGAGAATTCAGCTGGAATTTTCCTTGAGTTTGATTGGGGAATCAACACAGATGTTAAAGCTATAGAAACAAAAGAAAGGATAGAGAGCATCCGCGGCCAGCTTCCGCGAGATGTTGAAAGGGTTTTTATACAGAAAATAAATACTGCTGATATGCCAATTTTAATAATGAGAATATCAAGCAACCGTGATCTTTCCAACTCATACGACATGCTCAACCGTCACCTTGCACGCAGGATTGAGCGGATTAAAGGTGTCTCCAATGTAGAGCTGTATGGGGTGGAAAAGAAGCAGATTCTTATCCGGCTTTTGGCTGACCGCATCATTGCCCACAAGGTTGACCTCAACAGTCTCTCCCAGATCCTCAGGACCAGTAATTTTATGGTGACGGCCGGTCGTATCACCGATGCTAACCGGCGTTTTACAGTCAGGCCCATGGGTGAGATCAGAACCCTCGATGAGATCAAAAACTTGACTGTAGGAAGATATGGTCTGAAACTTCGGGATATCGCCAAGATCAGCTATGAGATGCCGGAGCTGAATTATGGAAGACATCTCAACCGGGCTTATGCTGTTGGTCTGAATGTTTTTAAGGAAAGTGGTGCAAATATAGTCGAGGTCGGAAAGCGTGTTAAAAAAGAAATAGCTGAAATTGAAAAAAACCCAAGGATGGAAGGAATCAACCTCTATTTAATGGATGACATGGCTGACGGTATCGAAAGCTCCCTCTCCGAGCTCCTAAAAGCCGGCTTATTGGGAGCAGCGCTGGCAATCATAATGCTCTTCCTCTTTCTTCGTCAATGGTCCAGTACGTTCATCGTTGCCCTTGCGGTTCCCTTTTCCCTGCTTGTCACTTTAGCCTTTATGTATTTTTTTAATCTTTCACTCAACATCCTCTCTATGCTGGGTTTACT
>JAGLWV010000361.1 GCA_023133225.1 Candidatus Aminicenantota bacterium
AAAGACTGATGTTCTGTGCGTTTGATGATCTCATTCTGAAGATCTTTGCCAATGTCTATAAAATAATCACTGTAGCCGGCAACCCGGACGATGAGGTCCTTGTATTTTTCAGGGTACTTCTGGGCCTGCCGGAGGGTGTCTGCATCGATCACGTTAAGCTGAATATGGTGGCCATCGAGCTTGAAGTATGACCGTATAAGGTGAGCAAGCTTATCTAATCCTTCTTCATCGGACAAAAGATGGGGTGTGAATTTCTGATTGAGAAGTGTTCCTCCTGTCCGCACGTGGTCCATTTTCGCAACGGATTTGATCACAGCCGTTGGGCCCTTTCTATCCGCTCCCTGAACAGGAGAAACTCCTTCCGACAGCGGTTCCGCCGCCCGTCTTCCATCTGCCGCGGCACCGACGACCTTTCCAAAATAAATATGGACCGTAGTCGGCAAAAGGTTTATTTGATAAAACCCTCCTTTTGTATTCGGTCTGCCGCTCACAACATCGTAGTAGGCTTCAAAAATAGACCTCATGATCCCGTCAGCATAATCATCGTCATTTCCGTATTTTGGCGTTTTGTTTAATAGCCTCTGACGGAGAGGTTCGTATCCTTTAAAGTTATTTTCGAGCGCTTCCAGGAGTTCCCTCATGCTGACATGTTTTTTATCAAAGACATTGTATTTCACAGATGTCAGCACATCGGTTATCGTCCCCATGCCCACACCATGAATATAGGACGTGTTGTAGCGTGTCCCTCCATCATGATAATCTTTCCCCTTTGCTATACAATCACTGATGAGAAGGGAGAGAAAAGGAGTCGGCAAATATTCGGCATATAAGCGTTCAATAATATTATTTCCCTTAACCTTGATCTCCACAAAAAAATTAAGCTGTTTTTTAAACGCTTCGAACAACTCTTCATAGGATTTAAATGCAGCCGTGTCACCGGTTCGAAGGCCAATCTTTTTTCCGGTCCTGGGGTCAACTCCATTGTTTAATGTAATCTCAAAAACCTTGGGCAAATTAAAATAACCTGTGAGGTTGTAATTTTCTTTCCCAAACGCACCGGTCTCAACACAACCGCTGCACCCGCCATCTCTAGCATCCTCTATTGTCTTTCCCTGCCTGACAAGCTCTTGAACGATGGCATCTGTGTTAAAAATGGAGGGCTGCCCGAAACCTGTTTTGATAATCTTGAGTGCCCTCTTCAAGAAACGATCGGGAGTCTTTTTGCTTATCTGGACCATGGAGCTTGGCTGCACAAGCCTCATCTCCTCAACCACATCAAGGATAAGAAAGGAGAGCTCATTGACCGCATCAGAGCCATCCGCCTTGATCCCGCCCGTATTGATCAAGGCAAAATCCGTGTATGTGTTGCTTTCTTCTGCGGTTACGCCTACTTTTGGTGGTGCAGGCTGGTTGTTGAACTTCACCCAGAATGCCTGGAGGAGTTCTCTTGCCTTCTCTTTGATGAGGGTTCCCTCCTCCAATCCTTTTTTGTAGAAGGGATAGAGGTGCTGGTCAAGCCTTCCGGGATTAAAAGAATCCCAGGTGTTAAATTCCATGATCACCCCAAGATGAACAAACCAGTAATACTGTAAAGCCTCCCAGAGATCACGCGGGGGATTGGCCGGCACATGGGAGCAGACTTCGGCGATTCTTTCCAACTCTTCCTTTCTAGCCGGATTGCTTTCCTTTCCCGCCAGTTCCGTGGCCTTCTCAGCATGCCGCCCGGCATACAGGATCAATGCATCAGCACATATATCCATCGCCTTAAGTTCTTCTCTTTTTTTGTAGGCATCGGGATCGCTTAAAAAATCAAGGCTTTCCTCACTTATCTTTATGTCATTTTTAAAATCAAGGAATCCCTTCCTGTATATCTTATCATCAAGAACTGTGTGACCGGGCGCTCTCTGCTCCATAAATTCGGTAAATACCCCTGCCTCGAATGTCTTCTTCCATTCACCGGACATTTCATCAAATATCCTGTTTCTTATGGATTTCCCTTTCCAGAAAGGAAGAATCTCCTCTTTGTAAATGTATTTGGTCTTTTCGTTCACCTTAAATGAGATTTTCTCTCTCGAATTCAGTATATCGAGGTCCTCAAGGCTGTGAGCACAAATCTCCGGATAGGTTGGAGTCGCTTTGGGAGCAGATCCCCGCTCACCCACAATAAGTTCACCCTCATTGATACAGATGGTTTTATGCTCCAGTAAATATTTGAAAGCCAGAGCCCGCCTCACCGGAGGAGAGAGTCTATCCGTTATACCGCTCTTATAAAATTCGGTTATAAGCAAAGCTCTTTCCGGATCAACACAGGGTACAGCCTTGAGACTCTGTTCTCTTAACCTCTTTATCCTTTCATCCATGTTTTATCCTCCTGTTTTCACCAAGAAACCAAAATCCGTTAGTATCCCCTGTATTCTCTCTATTTTTCCCTCTGAGGGAGGATTGAGAGCCTGGGACATGGTTTTTTTGCCTAATCTTTTATATTTTTCACTTCCGCCTCTGTGCATGGGCAAAAGATTGATTTGTCTTATGTTCTTTAGAGAGAGAAGGAATCCGGCAATCGCTCGAATATTTTTATCGTCGTCATTTATTCCTGGAACAACCGGAATACGAGCTGCGATCGGCGTTCCGCTTTTTGATAGTTTTTTCAGATTCTCGAGTATGATCTTATTGGATACACCGGTGAATTTTTTATGTTTCTTATCATCCATGATCTTTATATCGTAGAGAAAAAAATCTGTATACTTGCTGACTTTGTCCAGAACATCAAAAGAAGCATATCCTGATGTGTCAACAGTGGTATGGATCCCCTTTTTTTTTGAATTTTTAAGGAGGGATATCAGGAAATCAGGCTGCATCAGTGGTTCTCCACCGGAACATGTAATGCCTCCGTCTGACTCCTCAAAAAATATTCTGTCTTTTTCTATCTCCTTCAGGACCTCTTGATCTGTGAATTCTTGACCTGCTATTTTAAGCGCTTCATAAACACAAACGTCTGTGCATTTCCGGCATAAATCACACTTGGCCCGGTCAATCCTGATGGAGTTTTCATCTTTTGAAATCGCATCCTGAGGACAAACGGAAAGACACAGGTCACACTCTTCTCCACACCTCTCTGGATTCACTATGATTTCCGGAAAGGACTCCTGGCCTTCCGGATTGTGGCACCAGGTACACCGCAAGGGGCATCCCTTAAAAAAGACTGTGGTGCGAATGCCAGGACCATCATGGATAGCATAACGCTTGATGTCAAAAATCAATCCTTTAGCCATTTATGATTTCTCTGAAATCGCGAGAGCTTGCCTGTAAAACTCTTTTATGAATTTCTCCTGGACTTCATAAGACCAATGAACATCTCTAATAAAGCGAGCTGCTTCCTCTCGTCTGCCCTGCTCGATAAGGCCGACCAATTCCTTATGTTCTCTAATCGATGTTTCTTCCCACCTTTTCACAAAACCTTCCTGACGTGGAAAATCATACAATCTCCGCTTAAGGTTATTCACGATCCCTACCAGGCTGAGGTTGCCGCATAAATTCAAAAAAGTATTATGGAATTTTAGATTTTTCGCAGAGTAGAGACTAAATTTATCACGCTTGATCGCCTCTTTCATCTCCATATTGAGTGTCTGTAATTTTTCTATTTCGGATTTTTTTATCTTATCAAAGGCACAGAGCAGGGCTGTGCTCTCGAGAGCGCCGATTATCTCATAACTCTCTTTAATATCCTGAAGAGTGAGATGATTAACAACCACGCCTCGTCGGGGTAAAATGGAGACAAAATTCTCCATTTCAAGCTGAAGGAGCGCATCTCTGAGTGGTGTTTTGCTCACTCCTAATTTTTTGCTGGTCTCTTCCATATTGATAGATGAGCCCGGGCGAATTTCTCCCTTTCCCATCTGCTCTCTCAGGTATTCGTAAACCTGTTCTTTTAAAGATGTTAGAATGAGAATGCTTTTTTTGGACAAATTAGATATCCTCTACTGATGTTTAATATATCACATATCAGAAGATTATTCAATACTTTATATTTCTTTTTATTTTATTATTATTTTGTCATTCCCGCGGAAGCGGGAATCTAGAAATACAAAAGACTCTTATCCAGATATCTCTGGATTCCCGCCTTCGCGGGAATGACAAAAAACAGGAATGATTCTTGCTTA
>JAGLWV010000362.1 GCA_023133225.1 Candidatus Aminicenantota bacterium
AGGGGACTGTCCCCTTAATTATCATACGGCCTCGCCGCTACAGCAACCTCGACTCGTGAATAATCCAGGTTCACGAATTTTTTGTCAATCGGTTGTCAATCGGGCGAGTTTGACTTTAAACTTGGCATATGCTACTTTTTTTTTGAGGCGAAAAAAATGGATTTTTTAAAACTCATGGTTGATGCGAGTCCCGTCGTTCAAGGAGTCCTTCTCATTCTTGTCTTTTTTTCAGTCTTTTCGTGGGCTATTATTTTTTTCAAAAGTAAGACGCTGAGATCCGCTGATTCCCAGTCAATAAAATTCCTTAAAATCTTCCAGGAAAGTAAAAATCTAACTGAAGTGAATCAAGCAGCTAAAACATACCAAGCCAGCCCTCTAGCCGTACTCTTCCGGTCCGGGTATAAAGAGCTCGCTTACCAGAGCCAATCCAGAGAAGGTCATATATCTCCAGAAAAACTTGAAACCGTGAATCGAGCTCTTGTCAAGACATCAAACCAGGAAATCTCCAGGCTGGAGAAAAGGATGAGTTTTCTTGCTACTACAGGAAGCGTGACTCCCTTTATCGGCCTTTTTGGGACTGTCTGGGGAATCATGGATGCCTTCCAAAGAATCGGGATTGTCAAATCTGCAGGTCTTGATACAGTCGCTCCCGGAATCGCCGAAGCTCTTATTGCCACGGCAGCAGGCCTTTTTGCTGCTATTCCAGCCGTTATCGCCTATAACTATTTTCTTCACCGAATAAAGGATTTGATAACAGAGATAGATGATTTTTCCTTTGAATTTTTAAACATCGTGGAGAGAATCTATGGATCTTAGAAAGCGCGCTCGCTACAAGAGACAACTTGGAACCTCTCTTTCCGAGATAAACGTCACTCCTTTTGTAGATGTTATGCTTGTTCTCCTGATCATTTTTATGGTCACAGCCCCTATGATTCAATCTGGGATTACCGTCAATCTTCCTCAAGCTGAAACAGAGTCAACTCCTGCCGAACAGGGACTGATCCTCACAATCACCAAGGATAAATACATTCACATGGAAGATTCCGTTATCAATCAATTTCTCCTGGAACCAAAATTAAAAGAATACTTCTATGGAAAAGAAAAGAAAATCGTTTTCATACGGGGAGACGAAAACCTTCCCTATGGTTTTATTATGAGTATTCTTGACATCGCCAAAAAAGCCGGAGTAGAGGACATAGCGCTTGTAACAAGGTCCTTAGACCTCGAGGACGAAAAGAAAAAATGATAGCAGCTGAGAGAGAAAGTTCGACCTTTAAAAAAGCTGTCACCTTTTCCATGTCTGCCCATCTAGCACTTTTTATCTTTGTCCTTCTCTCACCTCAAATCCCGAAGCCCTCAAAAAAGGAAATGATTCATTATGTTAGCGTCGTCTCTCTTCCCGGAGGAGGTGGTGGAAGTGGAGGTCCGGCAAGAAGCGGAGGAGGAGAAGAAAAGATTGCGGAAACACCCCTGCCTGAAAGAGAAACATTAAAAGATCTGACTACCCCTCAAAGATCTGAGGAGGAACCGCCTTCTTCACTGAGACATCCAGTGAAAAAGCCCAAGAAGGAACCCGTGCGCAAAGCGGAAAAAAAGGCTGTCATTCAAAAGTCACAAAAAGTGCCCAAAAAAACCGAGCCAGGCTTAGGAAAAGAAGCGGGCAGCGGTTCAGGTTCTGGCATAAAGATCGGCGGGGGTGGAGGTCCAGGCGAGGGGTTGGGCAGCGGAGCAGGCTTTCGTTCCGAATATTCCTCCCAGATCGGTCTCTCCAACTTTCCTTTTACATATTATCTTCAAATCATCTTAGACAGGATTTCGGGCCGCTGGTATACTTCTCTTATCGACCCCGGAATCAAAGGTGATTTTCAGGCCACCGTCCATTTCAAGATTCATAGAAACGGCCAAATATCGGATTTAAAAATTCAAGAAACAAGCGGAATAAGATCACTGGATTTATCCGCCCAACGTGCAGTTCAGAATGCAGCTCCTTTTCCTCCTCTCCCCAGAGATTATGAGGAAGAATTTTTAGTGATCTATTTAATATTCGAGCATTCCAAATGAAGACAAAGCGGATAATGCTTTACGGAACCTTTCTTTTTCTTGCTGCCCTCATTCTCTATCCACAGCAAGAAGTTGTTATGAGCCTAAAAGATGGAATGCCTGCTATTCCTCTGGCTATGCCCGAGTTCATCATCCATTCCTCCACGCCAGAAGCAAAATCCATCGCTCGACAACTTCATCAAATCATCTCTGAGGATTTTAAATACAGCCGTGTATTTCAACTTTTACCCAAGAGCCATTACAGCTGGATAAGGCCTTTGAATCCGAAAAAAATATTCTTTAAGGATTGGGAATCCATCCAGGCGAATGTCCTCTTTGTTGGGGAGATTCCCGAGAGCGAGGACGACAACATACTCTTTGAAGGAAAAATATACGACGTCAAATCAGGGCATTTCATTTTTGGAAAACGTTACCAGGGAGAAAAAAATCTCCTCCGTTTGGTGGCCCACAAAATGGCTGATGAGGTCATGAAGATCTATGGAGAAAAACCTCTTTTCACGTCAAAAATTGTTTTTGTCTCGAATAGAGATGGAAACGACGAACTTTACACGATGGACTATGACGGTCAAAATCAAACTCGATTGACCTTCAACAGGATAAAAGATTATATGCCCGCCTGGTCTCCCGACGGCAGAAAGATCGCTTATACATCATACAGGAAAAACAGTGCAGGGTTGTATATTTTGTTCCCTTATGACCAGAGGAGAGACGAAGTGATCAGCAAGGGAACAAATTATGCTCCCTCCTGGTCCCCGGATGGAAAAAAATTGGCTTTCTGTTCAACTCAAGATGAAAGTAATCCTGAGATATATGTTGCCACAAGCTACGGAAAAAACATAAGAAGATTGACCATTAATGATGCAATTGATACGGCTCCTTCCTGGTCCCCGACGAGTCGTGAGATAGCTTTTACTTCAGACCGGGGGGGAACCCCTCAGATCTACGTCATGGACGCAGAGGGCTCCAACGTCCGGAGGAAAAGCTTTGGAGGAAGCTATTTCGATGCTCCTGCCTGGTCTCCTACAGGAGACATGATCGCTTATGTCTCCCGGGTAGACCAAATATTTGATATATACATCCTGAATCTCAGAACAAATCAGACACACAAGCTCACAGAAAGCAATGCCCGAAACGAGAGTCCTTGCTGGGCTCCTGACGGACGGCATCTTATTTTCTCTTCAAACATATCCGGCTCTATCCAACTCTACACAATTGATTATGATGGCGCCAACCTGCGCTGCCTCACCACAAAAGGCACTAATAAACTTCCTGACTGGTCAAATTAGAGATTCCTTTTCTTATATTTTACTGACAAGTTCTTGTATTAATCTATTGAGAAAAAAAATATGTGCTTTGGGGAGCACCCTCTCTTGTGCTCTTATTGAGAATTTAAGCGATATTTTAGCGTTATTATCCAAGATGGGGATACATTACAATAGATTGAATCATTTGACATGAAATCTGTTTGAATGTTATAAAATAAGGAGAGAAATGAATCGTCTTTTTATCAAATCATGAAACGAACATCACTCAAAGGAGATGAAATGAAAAAGATAATAATTCTTTCCTTATCTATTTTCCTGATTTTCGCCTATTTTATCTCGTGTAAACCAAAACAAGCGCCAGAATTCACTCCTCCTCCCGCTCCTGCTCCACAAGAACAAACTCCTGTGGTCAAGGAACAACCTAAAATCGAAAAGGTTGAAAAGGTTGAAGAAGCTGAAAAGAAACTCATAGACATTCAATTTGCTGAACCTGAACTGTCTGAGGAGGAAATATTCCTGAACAAATCCCTTGAAGAGATCAACCAGGAATCTCCCATTCAGATGATTCATTTCGATTTCGACAAATTCTTCATCCGCGAAGATGCAAAGCCTGTCCTCGAAGCCACTGCAGAATGGTTAAAACAATACAGCACAGTAAAAATCCTTCTGGAAGGCTACTGCGACGAAAGGGGAACAGAGGAGTACAATCTTGCTCTGGGTGAAAAAAGGGCTAAGAGCACTTTCGATTATCTTGTTTCTCTCGGTATCGCTCCAAACAGAATGATTACAGTCTCCTACGGAAAAAGCCAGCCTCTGGACCAGGGACATAACGAAATAGCCTGGCAAAAAAACAGAAGGACACAATTCACGATAATCGGGAAATAGAATATGAACAAAAAGTATATCGGAGTTTTTCTCATCCTGCTCTTACCAACAATTCTTGCCGGAGTCCAAAAAGAGAAAAAAACCTATGAGCTGATCTATAAAGATGTTCAGCTTCTCAGACAACAGGTCGCTCAACTCAAGGGAAGCATAGAAAAAAATGCCGCGGATATTAACTCTGCAAGGGTACAATTAAAGGAACTTCTGGACCTGCTCAGACATTTACAAACTGAACAGGCAAGTATCAAAGAAGATCAAAAAAAGATGCCCCTCCAGTATCAAGTTCTCCTTGAAAAATTAGATCAGATGAATCAAAAACTTGCATATCTTTCTGAGGATCTCCTTGAGATAAAGATGGCTTCTTTCAAACCGCAGGAAAAACCAAGGGAAAAAAGTGAAGCCGAAAAAAACCAATCTCCTCCCCCTGAAGAAGGAATCGAGAAGGAAAAGACAGAAGAACAAACTGAAGAAAAACCTCCTGCACCTCCACAAGCCCGGCTGTCTCCCAAGGAAGTTTACAGCATGGCTCATACAGATTATCGAAAAGGAAACTTCCAATTGGCTATTGCTGGCTTCAAGATATACACAGAGAAATTCCCGGAAAGTCCTCTTGTCGACGATTCTATATACTGGACAGGGGAATGCTACTTCAGCCAGGGGAGTTTCGAAGAAGCCATCGAGCAATTTAACGAACTGATCATAAACTATCCGAACGGAGACAAAATACCTGCAGCTTACCTGAAAAAGGGAATTTGCCTCATCGAGCTAGGGAAAAAAGCAGAAGCTCTTTCGGTCTTGAAACTCCTCGTGAGCAAATATCCTCTTGAAGAAGAAACAAAGATAGCCCAACAAAAAATCAAGGAGTTGTTCAGAAATGAGAGACATCAACAGTCTTAATAAAGTTCTATTAATCGGGCGTCTGGGTCAAAATCCTGAACTACGATATCTTCCCCAAACAGAGAGGGCTGTAACAAAATTCTCACTGGCTACAAATGAGCGCTATTTTAATCCCAGCACAAACGAGTCCGTTGATCGCACCGAATGGCACCGCATAGTCGTGTGGGGGAAGCTTGCTGAATTTTGCGAAAAATACTTAAACCAGGGCAAACAAATCATGCTTGAAGGAAAATTAAGAACCCGCAATTGGCAAGATAAAGATGGAAATAAAAGATATACAACTGAGATCGAGGCACAAAATATCATCCTTTTGGGTAAGAAGGAAGACGCTGTTGAAGAAGGGTCTTATTCAAAGACTGAAGCGACTCCTGATTTTCCTAAGACTGATGATACCTCACCGGCTGATAAAGAGGGAGAAGAGGAAGACGAGGTGCCCTTTTAATCTATCATTCGTACGTCACTCGGTTAATCTGTTTGTTTTTTACTATTCGAGCCTCATTCTCTTTCAAAGGGAACATCTATGACCTCAGACAAAATGAAAGATGTCAAACATTTTAAAAAGAATATAAAAGAAGACATCCGGCCATGGGGAAAATTCCGCTCCTTCCCTCACAAACCGGCGGGAAGCATCAAAATCATCACCTTAAATCCTGGACAGGCCCTCTCCCTTCAGTATCATCATCACCGCAGTGAATTTTGGGTCGTGCTGGACAGAGGCCTGGAGGTGACGGTCGGCGATAGAGTCTGGCAGCCGGAAGAAAACGAAGAAATCCTCATTCCACAAAAAACTCCTCACCGGATTCGCTGTCTAAGCCAAAATCAGGCCCGGGTGATGGAAATCTGGATAGGCGATTCTGACGAATCAGACATTGTCCGCCTTCAAGATGATTACGGAAGAGAGTAGAATCGAGCGCACACTCGCCTGTTGCCTGGCTTCATTTTAAAAGCTTAACCACCCGAGGAAGTACTTTTCCGGCCTCATCATGTATCACATAATCGGCTAAATCATCCAGGGGTGTTGTTTCTTTATTGATGATAGCTAAAACTGCACCCATTCTTTTTGCTTTCAGAGGAATATCAGCCGCCGGGTAAACGACAAGAGAACTTCCCACCACAAGAAGGAAATCGCATTTTTCTGCCTCAGCATAGGCTAAGGCGAGAATTTGGGGTTTCAGAGCTTCTCCAAAAAATACAACATCCGGTCTCAATCTTCCCTTGCATTCTGAACATAGAGGAGGAATTTGGACCTCCAGCATGAAGAAAACTTCGTCCATAGTATACTCCTGGGAACAGGTCATGCAATAGATAATCCGGGTTGTTCCATGCAATTCAATAACAGAAGAAGAGCCGGCTTCCTGATGAAGCCCATCTATATTCTGAGTAATAACTGTTTTTAAATTCCCTCTTTCTTCGATTTCAGCTAAGGCCAGATGGCTTTTGTTCGGTTTTACTTTCTTGAGCATAGGGTATCGAACGTCTCGAAAAAAACTCCAGTAATAAGAAGGATCTTGGAGGAAAGTATTTATGCTGGCATACAGGTTGGGATCATATTTGTGCCAGAGACCTCCTTCTCCTCTGTAAGTGGGTATGCCGCTTTCGGCTGATATACCAGCACCAGTAAAAGTAACCATGTGTCTAGATTTTCTTATGTCCGAAGCAACAGCTTTGAAAATATCTATAACAGCCTCAAGATCCGAGCTGCATTTTCGTAAAGAATCTTTCTTTTGGATTCTTCTGTCAAAGGAAGTTCTTTTATGGCTTCAATATTACTGGAGATTGTCTTTACTCCTGGCCAGTCTGAGCCGTAGATAAATTTATCGATGTTTTCTTCCATGTCCGGGAAGTAATTCAGAAGATTTTTGGGTGGCAATCCGGAAATTTCAAGATGGAGGTTAGGATGAATCCGAGAGAGAAAAAAAGCCTTTTCATACCATAGTCCTCTTCCGCTGTGAGCCATGATAAGGCAAAGATCAGGAAAATCTGTGGCTAAATCGTCTAGATAGAGGGGATTAGCGTATTTCACTTTGGAACCTTTGAAGATTGAAGAGCCTGTGTGTATGAGGACGGGAAGTCTCTCTTCCTGAGCCAAAGCATAAAGGGGATACACTCTGCTCTCATTCGGGTAGAAATGATTGTAAGAGGGATATAGTTTTAATCCTCTTGCACCTTGCAGAATGTATTTTTTCAATTCTTTAGCCGGATTGTTTACAACAAAGGGATTAATGGTACAAAAGGGGATAAAAACATCATTGTCCTGGCAAAACTCAAGCACATATTCATTCGATACAACACCTGTTGTGATGGGGCTTATTTCAGGAAGAATGACTGCCTTCACAATCCCATGACTTTTGATATAGGAAGCAAACTTTTGAGGATCGATCATCTCTTCATACCGGGTGTAGAATTCTGATTGGATTGACCGCTGGTACTCGTGGACCCATTCGTACCAGTGCTCTTTAAGACCTATATGGACATGAAAATCAATGGTTCTTATTTTTTTTCTCCTTTCCATGTTTTCCTTAAACCGTAATGATAGAATCTTATATTATCAATAGCAGCCAAATGATGTAAAGCACGAATTAACCTGGATTATTCACGAGTCGAGATTGCTGTAGCGGCGAGGCCGCATGATAATTAAGGGGACAGTCCCCT
>JAGLWV010000363.1 GCA_023133225.1 Candidatus Aminicenantota bacterium
AATGAAATGGCAAAATATTTAATTACCGGGGGAGCTGGCTTTATCGGCTCGCATATTTCCGAAGAATTAGTCAAAAGGGATTATGAGGTCAGAATTATTGATAATTTTTTAACAGGAAAAAAGGAAAACATCGCTTCACTCCTGGATAAGATAGAACTCATCGAGGGAGATATCAAAGATTTCAAGACCTGCCAGTATGCTCTGGAAGGGGTGGATTTTGTTTTACATCAGGCAGCTTTGCCTTCAGTTCCCCGTTCGATCAAAGATCCTCTCGCAACCAACGAAAACAATATAAGGGGCACTTTAAATGTTTTGCTGGCTTCCAGAGAGGCGAAGGTAAAAAAAGTTGTTTTTGCTTCCTCTTCTTCTGTTTATGGAGATGATACTCACCTCCCGAAGATAGAAGGCCGGCAAGGGAGTCCTCTCTCTCCTTATGCGCTAAGCAAGCTGGTGGGAGAGCACTACTGTCGGATATTCAGTCGAATTTATGGCCTTTCCACAGTCTTCCTCAGGTATTTCAATATCTTCGGCCCCCGGCAGGATCCTTTTTCTCAGTATGCAGCGGTTATTCCCAATTTTATTACCAAAATGCTCAAAGGAGAAAAGCCCATAATTTTTGGAGATGGGGAACAATCGCGTGATTTTACATTTGTGTCTAATGTGGTGGAGGCCAACATACTGGCCTCAAAAGCTCAAGATGTTTCTGGGGAGGCCTTCAATATTGCCTGTGGCGAGAGGACAACTGTGAATTCACTGGCAAACACAATTAATGAGGTATTGAATAAAAATATCGATCCGGTTCATGATGAGCCGCGTCCGGGAGATGTCAAGAATTCATATGCTGAAATCTCAAAAGCCAGGAAAATGTTGAAATATGAACCGCTTGTCCCTTTTAATGAAGGCCTGAAAAAAACGATCAACTGGTATCAGGAGAGGAATAGAGAGTGAGAAAGGAAACTCTAAAATAAGAAGGAGAATGTTATGAAAATTGGAGTTATAGGCACAGGCTATGTGGGTTTGGTGACCGGTGTGTGTATGGCTGAGATTGGCCACGATGTTATAGGAACCGATGTTGTTGCTGAAAAAATTGACTTGGCCTCCCAGGGAACGTCCCATATGTATGAACCGGGCCTGGAAGAATTATTGAAAGCTAACCTCAAGAGAGGCAACCTTCATTTTAGTAAGGACTTGGATAAGACCATCCAATCCGCTGAGGTTCTCTTCGTCTGTGTTAACACGCCACAAAGGGAAGATGGAAGCGCAGACATGAGCTATGTTGAGGGAGTTTCACGGAAAATTGCTGAAAATTTAAATGACTATAAACTGGTGGTGGAAAAAAGCACGGTGCCTGTTAAAACATCCCAATGGATCAAAAGGACAATTTCCCTGTACAAGCGGAAAGAAATAGATTTTGATGTGGCTTCTAATCCAGAGTTCCTGCGAGAGGGTACGGCTGTCTCTGATTTTCTCGAGCCTGATCGTATCATCATTGGTGTAGAAACGGAAAGAGCCCGGAAAATTCTTGAGAAAATATACGAAAAATTCAAGGATCGAGTCCTTGTGACAAATATCGATACAGCAGAGATCATCAAGCATGCCTCCAATTCTTTTTTGGCTCTTAAGATTTGCTACATCAACCTTATGTCTGAGCTTTGCGAGAAAACACATGCTGATATAGAGCTGGTGGCCAGAGGTATGGGGCTTGATCCCAGGATCGGGAAGCAATTCTTAAGAGCGGGCATTGGTTTTGGCGGTTCGTGCTTCCCCAAGGATTTGAGGGCACTCGCAAAGATCGGAGAAGATCTGGGTGTCAACATGAATTTGCTAAAAGATGCAGATAAAATCAACCTGAAAAGAATCGAAATATTTGTAGAGAAAATAAAAAAAGCCTTGTGGATATTAAAGGACAAGAAGATCGCTGTGCTGGGGCTCTCGTTCAAGCCCGAGACCGATGATATAAGAGAGTCGCCAAGTATTAAAGTCATAAAAAGACTGCTGGAGGAAGGCTCCTTTCTTCGCCTCTATGACCCGAAAGCCATGGAAAATATGAGAAAGATCTTTCCAGAGGAATCGCCGCAAATTTCTTACGCTAAGTCTCCTTACGAAGCAGTAAAGGATGCCAATGCTCTTCTCATCATTACAGAATGGGATGAGTTTATTGATTTAGACCTGAAAAGGATCAATGATGAAATGGCCAACTCCATCATCATTGACGGGAGAAACATCTATATTCCTTCAAAGGTTCGGGATTTAGGTTTCGAGTATTATTCTGTAGGCCGGCAATAATTTTTCGCAGGTCAGCAAATTCGGGGAAGAAGTTCTGAAGTCAGAGGTTCGAGGAGTCTCAGTCCGCCAGAGAAGGTTTCAAGGAGGAGTTCTCCCGGTTTTCCAATCTTATCTTCCACCAACCCTATGATTTCAGCTTTTTTGCCAAGGGAGTCTTTTTTTATTTCCGCAAGGATGTCGTTGGCTTTTTTCCCAGGGACAATAAGGACTGCCCTTCCTTCACCGGCCAGGAAAAGGGGATCGATTCCCAGAAGTTCTGTCGCTCCTCTTACGGAGCGAGAGAGGGGAATTTTATCCTCTTCTATTAAAAGGGAATAGGGAATTCTTTCAGCAAGCTCACAGAGCACAGTGGCCAGACCACCGCGGGTAATATCTCTCATCCAGAGGGTTCCCTTCCTCCAGAGGGGGAGAAGGAAGTTCAAGGGAGCACAGTCGCTTTTTGCCGTCGATTCAAGCCCGAAATCTCCTCTGGCCAGCATCACTGCTAGAGAGTGTTCTCCAAGGGTTCCGGTCAAGATGAGTTTGTCACCGGGTTTGATTTTACTGATGGAGGGTTTTGCCAAGACTCTTCCCACGCCAGAAGTGTTGATGTAGATTTTATCACACTGGCCTCGTCTGACGACTTTGGTATCGCCTGTGGTGATCTGGACACCGGCTTTTTTGGCTGCCTTTTTAATGGATTTAAGGATTTTTTCCAGCTCATCCCAGGACAATCCCTCTTCTATGATCAGGGAGAGTGAAATATATTTGGGCTCAGCTCCTGAGACAACAAGATCGTTTACTGTGCCGTTGATACACAGAGTGCCTATGTCCCCACCTGAGAAAAAGATAGGATCGACGACATAGCTGTCTGTAGTAAAGGCAATTTGATTGGGGAGATGAACCGAATCGGAAAGTTGGTCGAGCAGAGGATTTTTAAAATTTTTAACAATGTGCTGAGCTATGAAATCTCTCATCAACTTTCCCCCGCTTCCAAGCTCCAAGCTGACTTTTTTTACCATTTTAAGTTTTTAACCTTTCTTGCGTTTCTCGCAATGATATTTTTTTCCATGAGCCATGAGCCATGAGCTTCTTCCTAGTTTCGGCTATATTTATAATAAACAAAGCAGGCTCCTTCAAAAGAAACCATGCAGGGACCATAGGGAAAGCCAGGATTGCATTTTTCTGCAAAAAGCGGACATTCTGGTGGAGAGACAACGCCGCGGAGCACTTCTCCGCACCGGCATCCTGGAAGATCTCCGCTTCCCTCTTTTATTTTCAGGTTGAATTTCACTTCGGCATCAAATGAAGAGTATTTCTTTTTGAGTTTCAAACCGCTTCGGGGAATAAGGCCCAGACCCCTCCAAAAAGAATTTTTAGTTTCCAGCATTTCTGACATAATGGCCAGCGCCTTCGGGTTGCCTGAAGGTCTTACAACCCTTGCGTATTCATTTGAAACAGCGGCTTTTCCTTCTTTGATCTGTTCCAAAATAGATAAGATGCCAAGAAGGATATCACTGGGCTCAAAACCGGCTATTGCTCCCGGAATCCCATACTCTCTGGGAATGAATTGATAAGGTTTTTCTCCGATAATGGCACTCACATGCCCTGGATAGAGAAAGCCATCGATGGCTACCTCTTTGGAGTCGACGATGGCTTTCAAAGGAGGAGGAATAAGCCAGAATGCAGAAAGAATGGCAAAGTTGGAGAGTCCCTCCTCAAAAGCTTTCTTCACCGTAAAGGCAATGGCCGGAATAGTCGTTTCAAAGCCGACGCCGAAAAAAACAACGCTCTTTTCTGGATTTGATCTGGCCATTTCCAGAGATTCCTCTGGAGAATAGACTATTTTTATCAGCGAGCCAACGGCTGGAATCACTGTCTGGAGAGATCCCTTTTGTGTGGGCACTCTTGTCATGTCTCCAAAAGTGGTAAGAACAAGATTATTTTTCTTTGTCACAAGTTCAATAGCAACCTCATGGATCTCGTTTGGAGTGATGCACACAGGACATCCAGGGCCAGATATCATTTCCACGGCTGCTTTGGCCAGCATGTTTTTTAGACCAAATCTGTGCACAGTCATCGTATGGGTCCCGCAGACTTCCATGATTCTTGCGGGAGAGGAGAGCGCTTGAGTTCTTTTCTCTATCTCAGTGAGCAGACTTTTAATGACTTTTTTATCCCTTAATTCTCTCATTTTAAATTAAAATTAATGGGGGAGCATCTTTACATTTGACATATCACTCACTTTTTTCCACAAATGGCAGGATTTTTATAGGGACGAGTCTCTAAGATGAGATTACCTATTAATAAATGCATATGTCAAATGTTGAGATGTGACCCCTTCAGCCTCTTCACCTTCGGGCGAATGGATCACTCCACTTTTTATTCTGCTTCCTGCTTGTCTACTATTTCTTTAAGCAGTGAGAAAGTTTCTTTTGCTTCCTCTTCATTCAATTTGGAGATTGCGAATCCAGCATGAACAATAACCCAGTCCCCAACCTGAACATCCTCGAGAAGTGTTAAATTTGTCTTGATCTTTGTTCCCAGATAGTCAACTTTCCCAATTTTTGATTCTTCGATCTGGACGACTTTAGCAGGAATTCCTAAGCACATTTTGTCCTTTCATTTCCTTAATGTAATAGATTACCAGATACAAGGAACAAGGTCTATACATTTTGACAATTTACAGACAAGCTCATATAATTTGTCTATGTTTAAGGATCTAGAGGACTTCATCAAGCCAGGCAGTGAAGAAGATCTGTTGGTTAAACAACTCGATCTCTCCCGCCTTCCCCGGCATGTGGCTATCATCATGGATGGAAACGGAAGGTGGGCAAAAAAGAGAAAACTACCCAGAATTGAAGGTCATCGAGTCGGTTCTAAATCCGTCCGTGAAGTAATCGAGACCTGTGCTCGCCTGAGAATTGAATTTTTAACCCTTTACGCTTTTTCCAAGGAGAATTGGAAAAGGCCTAAAAAGGAAGTAGCAACTCTGTGGAGGCTTTTGGAGGAATACCTTAAGAAAGAAGACAAGGTTCTGGTTAAGAATCAATTCCGTCTAAAAGTCATCGGAGAAATAGGAGACATCCCTCTATCTGTAAGGAAAGAACTGGTGCGTGTTGAAGAGTTGACAAAAAATAATAAGCGTTTGACACTTGTTTTAGCTCTCAATTATGGGGGAAGGGATGAAATTGTGGATGCTGTCAAGAACATATTGAAAGAAAAAGATATGGATATCAATACTCTTGACGAGGATAAATTTTCCAGGTATTTATACACAGCTCAGTTTCCTGACCCTGATTTGCTCATAAGAACAAGCGGTGAGTTTCGGGTCTCAAATTTTTTATTGTGGCAAATTGCCTATTCTGAAATCTGGATTACCGAGGTTTTTTGGCCTGATTTTCGGAAGAAGCAGCTGCTTCAAGCGCTCGTCGATTACCAAAAAAGAGAAAGGAGGTTTGGAGATATTCATCCGCCTGAGGATCATGCTTAAAGTGACTTCATCTGTTCACCTCCGGGCTTGAAAGAAACTCATCTTGTGAAGATGACTTTACTGTATGAAAGCACAGGCCTTTATCCTTAGAAAATTTCTTCAATCTGATTTTAAAAATGAGCCTTCGTAAAAGATTACCCACCGCCTTGGTATTACTCGTTCTATTTTTTTTGGTTGTACAATTCGCGCCTCCCCTCGGATATTTCGTTTTTTTACAGATCCTGATTTTGGCTTCTCTTTTTGAATTCTATAACCTGTTTCGGTACAGGAAACTTTTTCCGGAAAAAATACTCGGAGCTGTTCTGGCATTAACCATCAGCCTCTCTTTCTATTTTGAAGAGATTCCCCTGGAGATAGTGCTCTTTGGATGCCTTTTCCTGGCAGCATTATACTTCGTTATTTCTTTCACTACAGTAGAAAAACTTGTACACTTTCCTTCTTCTATAGCTCTGACATTTTTCGGGGCTGTATATTTGAGTTTTACTCTCAATTATTTTTATCTTCTTAGAGAAGAAAAAAGCCTATTTTATGTTTATTTTCTTTTAATTGTGATTTCGTGTGGGGATACAGGGGCTTATTTTTTCGGAAAACTATTTGGCAGGCATAAACTTGTGCCCATAGCCAGTCCCCATAAAACCTGGGAAGGAAGTTTTGGAGGAATCGTGTTTGCCGCTTTAGGAGCGCTGGCTGCACAGCAGCTTTTAATGACTGATATTGTTCTCTGGAAGGCTATTCTCACTGGCGTTTTAGTTCATGCTGTAGCCCAGATAAGCGATCCTTTAGAGTCTCTATTCAAGAGAGCGGTGGGAGTAAAAGATTCCTCAAATGCTCTTCCTGGACATGGTGGATTTTTAGATCGCGTAGATAGTCTTATATTAGCTACGCCCTTTTTCTATTATTTCGTCGATTTTTTTTGGAGTTAAAGAAAAACATGTTTGAGGTAAGATGGAAAATATAGCTATCCTGGGTTCGACTGGCTCAATAGGGCGCAATAGCCTGGAAATCATCGATAAACTTGGCCATATGTTCAGAGTTGTGGCACTTGCAGCGGGCCGCAATACCCGGATTCTTGAGACCCAGATTGAGAAATTCAGGCCGAAGATTGTCTCATTAGAGAGAAAGGAAGATGCTGAAGGACTTAGGCAAAAATACGAACATGAATCTGTTCGGATAACTTTCTCTCAGGAAGGAGCAGAAGAAGTTGCTCGTTTTGAAGAAAATGATATCATTATTTCTGCCATAACAGGGATAAACGGATTGAGGCCCACTCTTGCTGCTGTTGATTCCGGGAAAAAAATTGCTTTAGCTAATAAAGAATCTATGGTTGTTGCTGGTTCTTTAATTCAAAATATGGCTCATGAGTCCGGTGCCCAAATCATACCTGTCGACAGCGAACACAGCGGCGTTTTCCAGTGTTTGGCAAAAGAGCGAATGGAAAATGTAAAGAAAGTGATCCTTACGGCTTCAGGAGGACCCTTTTTCTGGAAATCTCGCCGGGAAATGGAGAATATCACTCTAGAAGAAGCCCTTCAACACCCCCGGTGGAAGATGGGAAAGAAGGTGACTGTTGATTCTTCGACTTTAATGAACAAAGGGCTGGAGCTGATAGAGGCCCGTTGGCTGTTTAGCCTTGAGCCTCGGCAGCTGGGGATTTTGATTCACCCCCAAAGTATCGTCCATTCCCTTGTCGAGATGTGTGATGGATCTGTACTCGCGCAGCTCAGTCCGACCGACATGAAAATTCCTATCCAGTATGCTTTGACCTATCCAAGTCGAGAAAACTCCCTGTTGCCTTCCCTGGATTTAAGTCAGGTGAAAACCTTAGATTTCTTTGAGGCTGATGTAGATAAATTTTCTCTCATCAAAGCTGCTCGCCTGGCTTTGGAAGAAGGAGGGAGTTTTCCGATTGCCCTCAACGCTGCCAACGAGGTGGCTGTTTCAGCTTTCCTGGAGCGGAGAATAAAATTTATAAATATTTCAGAGGTTGTTATGGAGATAGTCGAGAGGCATCAGAAAAGAGAAGTCCTGAGTCTAGAGGAAATATTTGATGCGGACCGGGATACAAGGCTCATGACACAAAATTTACTGAAAGAAAGGTATTAACATGGTTAAAATATTTGCATTATTAGAAACTATTTTTTCTTTTATTATAGTTTTTGGCATCCTTGTCTTTGTCCACGAATTCGGCCATTTTTTCGTAGCCAAACTCGTCAAGGTTAGAGTGTTAGTTTTTTCCTGGGGTTACGGCAAAAGACTCTTTGGTTTTAAGAAGGGAGAGACGGATTACCGGGTGAGTATCGTGCCGATGGGTGGTTATGTTAAGTTTGCCGGAGAGGAAGTTTTCGAAGAAGGAAGGAAGCTTGAGCCCGGTGATTTTATGGCTAAAAAGAAGTGGGAGAGATTTTTGGTATTAGCTATGGGCTCGATAATGAACATTATTCTGGCAGTGGTGTTGCTTTCCGTTATCAATATGGTCGGAATGACTGTTCTTGAGCATAAGGAGCAGAGTCCTTTTATTGGCTGGATAGAGCCTGATTCTCCCGCAGAACGAACGAACCTGCAGCTGGGTGATGAGATCTTGAGTGTCAACAAAAGAAAGATGAAGACCTGGAGTGATGTGGAAATAGCTGTTCTGACCAAGCCAGATAGAATGATCGATGTGGAAGTTAAAAGAGGAGAGGAAATACTTTCGATTCAGCTAATGACTGAGAGCAGGACTGAGTATGCAAGAGGTTATGCTGGATTTGATGGAAGAATTACCATCCAGGTGCTTGAGATCACACCTCAGAATCCGGCAGAAAAAGCCGGGCTGGAAGTAGGGGATATTATTCTGGAGGTAAACAAAGAACCCGTCTATCATTATCAGTTTACCGGAGTCATCGAAAAAAATGCTGAAAAAGAGCTTGATTTTTTGATCGAGAGGGAAGGCAAGACCTTTACTCTATTAATCACACCTCGGCTGCAGGAAGGAGTCGGGATAATAGGAGTTATTACCGTACCAAAAACAGTATTTAAACAATACAGCTTTTTTCCTGCCATTGGGGTGAGTATCAAACAGAATGTTGATCTGGCGTTTCTGCTTCTTCATTACTTGAGGGATTTAATAACCGGAGAAGCTTCAGCTAAGCAGGTTGGCGGGCCAATCGAGATCGCCAGTATGTCGCGCAAAGCTTTCCGCCAGGGATTTATGGCCATGATGTGGTTTATCGCCTTTGTCAGCCTCCAGCTAGGAATCATTAATCTTTTTCCGATCCCTGTGTTGGATGGAGGGCATATTCTCGTTCTGACTTTGGAAGGAATATTCCGGAGAGATTTCAGCCTCAAAGTAAAACAGATCGTGATGCAGATTGGATTTACAATTTTCATTTTCCTGATCGTATTTTTAATCTTGAATGACATTGTCAGAAGGCTTCCCAATGGCTGGGAGAGCCTTTTGTTCTGGAAATAAGGCAAGGAAGAAGCTCATGGCTCATAGGAAGAAGAAGGATTAAGGAGTAAGGATTAAGGATTAAAGGATTAGAAGAAGCTGATAGCTCATAGCTCATGGTAAGAAAGGATTAAGGATTACAATGTTGCTTAAACGGCGAAAGACGAGACAGATTAAGATCGGTCAGGTGGCAATTGGGGGGGATGCGCCTATTGCTGTTCAATCCATGACCAAAACCGACACGAGGGACATCAAGGCAACCCTTTCTCAGGTAAAAAGACTGGAGCGAGCAGGATGTGAAATTGTTCGACTTGCTGTCCCTGACAGTGAAGCTGTCGAAGCTTTAGGTGCGATCAAGAAGAAAGCTTCATTACCTCTTGTGGCTGATATTCATTTTGACTACAGGCTGGCTATCGCATCCCTTGAAAAAGGTGTTGATGCCTTGCGCATTAACCCGGGCAATATTGGCTCCAGAGAAAAAGTAAGAGAGGTCGTTCGTGTTGCAAAGGAATATTCTGTTCCTATAAGAATTGGTGTGAATTCAGGTTCATTGGAAAAGGATTTATTCCATAAGTACGGTGGTGCCACTCCAAAGGCAATGGCTGAGAGTGCGTTAAGGAATATTAAGATCCTGGAAGATATGGATTTTTCTCTTATCAAAGTATCTCTCAAAGCATCCGATGTTGCTCGAACTGTCGAATCTTATAAGCTTTTAGCTAAGAGAGTTGACTACCCCTTTCATGCTGGAATTACAGAAGCGGGGAGTCTGCTTCGTGGGTCAGTCAAATCTTCAGTGGGCCTGGCTCTTCTTTTAAACCTGGGATTAGTAGACACCATTAGAGTTTCTCTAACAGCTCCTCCTAAGCAGGAAGTGCGAGTTGCCTTCCTTATTCTGTCCAGTCTCGGGCTTCGTTCTCGGGAGCCTAACATTATCTCCTGCCCGGTCTGCGGCCGGTGTGAGGTTGATCTGTTTAAAATAGTAGCCGAAGTTGAAAAACAGCTTTCTTCAATGAAAAGCAAAATGGATGTGGCTGTCATGGGCTGCATGGTCAACGGCCCGGGTGAAGCTAAAGAGGCTGATATCGGCTTAGCCTGTGGACGGGGAGCTGGCGCGGTATTTAAGAAGGGTAAGGTCTATCGGCGCTTGAAGGAAAAAGAGATCATCTCTGAATTCGTCAAAGAAGTGAAGGAAATGGCAAAAAGAGAAAAAAAGTAAAACGTTTGTGACATTATAGAGAAGGGAAGATGAAAAAAAAGGAAATTTCCGTAGAAACAGAAATGAAGTTAGAAAAATTAAGAGATATTCTCAGAAAAATGGGGAAAGTTCTCCTGGCTTTCTCCGGTGGAGTAGACAGCACCTTTCTTTTGAGAGTGGCTCATGATGTATTGGGAGAAAATGTTTTAGCCGTCATAGCCAGCTCGGTAACGTATCCGGAGAGTGAGAAGGATGAAGCAATCAGATTGGCTCAAGGATTAAATATTCGTTATAAAGTTATCCATACCTGCGAGATTGAGAACCCTGATTTTGCAGGGAATTCTCCGGAAAGATGCTATTTTTGCAAGCAGGAGCTTTTCTCTAAACTTAACGATATCGCAAAGGCAGAGGGCATTCCATACGTTCTGGATGGCTCAAATTATGAAGACCAAACCGATTACAGACCCGGGATGAGAGCAGCTAAAGAGCTGGACATTCGTTCTCCTTTGAAAGAAGTGCAGTTGATAAAAAACGAGATAAGACAGCTTTCCAAAGCATTCA
Source organism: Candidatus Aminicenantota bacterium (assembly GCA_023133225.1). Taxonomy (GTDB): domain Bacteria; phylum Acidobacteriota; class Aminicenantia; order Aminicenantales; family Aminicenantaceae; genus JAGLWV01. The sequence goes on from JAGLWV010000363.1 coordinate 10,942, forward strand.
AGCTTTCTACCTGGGATAAGCCTTCTTTTGCCTGTCTTGCTTCCCGTTTTCCTTACTACACAAAAGTCGATGCGAAAAGCCTGGAACAGGTTGGCCGTGCTGAGGAATACTTGAGAACGCTGGGTTTTACCCAGATAAGAGTAAGACATCATGGCCAGGTTGCGCGGATTGAAATCGTACCTGAGGAATTTTCGAAAATGATGGAGAAGAAGATAAGGGAAGCGATTATAGAGCATTTCAAGAAGTTCGGATATATCTACATCGCGGTAGACCTTGCCGGGTACAGGACTGGAAGCATGAATGAACCTCTCTAGGAATCAGCTCTGGGAATCAGGTTTTCAATAACCTCCTTATCTATTTTATGATCTCCTTTTGAATAATCCAGGCCTCCTGAATTATTCACAAAAACTGCCGACACTATATTTTATTT
>JAGLWV010000364.1 GCA_023133225.1 Candidatus Aminicenantota bacterium
AGACCGAAACGGGCCCAGTCCCTTGCTGAAGCATACAAGTTGGAGGAGCAGAGAAGGTTTCCTGAGGCATCCGGTTCCAAGATCGCACTTCGCATACCGATCCGGTTGAATAGGGCCTGTCGCGGGAAAGCGAAGTAGTCTACCTGGTTTCCGATCGTGTGGCGGATGATACGGGAGATGATATTGGTCGTTCCGCTGGAATAATGCCACTTTTCATCCGGTTCTGCGTCAAGGGGCATATTGACTGCGTAAGCTGCCGAGTCGGGCTTGAGAAACAGCATGATATTCACATCTGATAATGGATTTTTTTCATATTCTTCCATAAATTTTAATCCGCTGGACATCCGCAGCAGCTGATCAATCGTTATTGCGTTTCGGGAGTCGCCCGGCTCTCTCCACTCGGGCACAGGAGCAGGCTCATAAATAGACAGCTTTCCCTGGCCGACTAGAATTCCAACCAATGCGCTTGTGACACTTTTCGTCATCGACCATCCAATCAGGGGTGTATCTTTTGTGAAACCCGCAGCATAACGTTCGGCGATGAGGCGGCCGTCATAGACCACTACCACAGCCCTTGTGCGGCGAAGATTCTCCTGATCGGGTTCGGAAAAAACACTGTCCAGGGCTTCATCGAGCAACAGCTGGTTTACGTTCTGTGGACGATCTTCTTTAAGCTGAAGGTCTCCGGAAGGCCAGGGCACTTCTTCCGGATTCATCGGCAAAGGCTCTGGGATATCTACAGGCCAGGATTTGATCTCTTCCTCGGAAACGCCTAACATCAGGATGCATCCCAGTCCTTCACGATAGATAGCACGTTTCTTAATAAAACCAAGCATTGTAGCTGTAACTGATTTTTTCTCATAGTCTATTTTGGTTTTGACTAAGCCGAGCAAAGAATGAAACGAAAGGTCCTCGTCCAATACAGACTGTGCGTCCCGCTTGGAGACGAAAATCCCTGAGGAAAGAATTTTTGCCTTCACGCCGGCTCCGATGGGTGCTTGTTTAAAAATGTAATAATTGTCATAGACAAGATAGCTAATCAGGAGCACTAAAACGACAAGAATCCCGATTAATACTCTTTTTTTTGTTAATAATTTCATCAGCCTCTTTCTCCCTTATGAATTAAAAAAACAAATTTACTTTTATCACTTTTCCTTTCTTCTTGCTTTACAGCCTATAAAAAAATGTTTTTGCGAGTGCAGGGCGGTAATCCATCAATTTGCAATTGAGTAAAAACATAATGCCAAAACCGTGTTTTGTTCTCTGTAAGGCAATACTGTTTATTCTGTTTCCTTTTTTTTCATCCCTGCTTGAATCATTCCTTTTAACATTTCTTCGGGTGCAGATGCCAAATTGGGATGAAGCTCCACAACATGCGCCTTTGCTTCTTTCATAAATTTCTCCATGGCTTCATCATCGGTTTCGGCATCGATAGTTAAAGACTGATTGCATAATGGAC
>JAGLWV010000365.1 GCA_023133225.1 Candidatus Aminicenantota bacterium
ATAAAGTTCTTGAGACCTATGAGATGGCAATGATCGTCTCGAGTGAAATCAAAGTCCTGGCAGAAACTTCTTTCGGGGGCGCTGAAGCACACAAAGTCACGGAGTTGATCGAGCAGATTAAGGTGAAGGAGTGGGAAGCGGATAAAGCTCAGATGAAAACGGCAAAAAAATTGTTTTCTATCGAGGAAAAATTAGACCCTGTTTCTGTCGTGATGTGGATGAATATCCTTAAGGAGCTAGGCACTTTGGCCAATCATGCAGAGAATGCCGGAGACCAGATGAGAGTGATGCTGCACAGCACCTGAAATCCGGCGGCTCATGTTTTCGATTTTTTTTATTTTCAGGTTTGGTGCATGCTGGTGAGGATTGTGGATTTGGAGATGGAATTGGAAACCGATATAGTGAATTTGAATGGATATTAGCGTTTTCATCCTGATTTCTGCTATTTTAGTCGGTCTTTACAGTGCTATCAATATCGGAGCCAATGATGTAGCCAACTCTATGGCTACTTCCGTTGCATCAAAAGCTTTGACCATAAAAAAGGCAGTTATAGTGGCGGCTGTCTGTAATATTCTCGGTGCTGTTCTGGTGGGTAGCCATGTGGCCAATACGATTCGTAAGGGACTTGTCGATCCTTTACAATTCATTGATAAGCCAAATCTTTTTTTATTCGGGATGCTGGCCGCTGTTTTGGCCTCAGCGCTCTGGGTTAATATTGCGACCTATTTTAAGCTTCCGGTCTCAACAACTCACTCTATTATTGGCGCAGTTGTAGGTTTCGGTCTGGTGAGCGTTGGTTTTGCAGGTATAGAGTGGAAAGTTGTGCTCTATGTTGTCTTGAGCTGGATCATTTCTCCTATTTTTGGCGGCCTTATTGCATTTACAATTTTTTCTATCATTAAAAAATTTATCCTGAGTTCGCCTGATCCCATTATGCAAACACGCAGGATAGGCCCATTTTTTACCGGGATGGTTGGTTTTATCCTTTCGCTGGCTGTGATCTATAAAGGACCGAAACGCCTTCATCTAGATTTTCCCCTTATAGAAGCCCTTCTTATTTCTCTTTGTATCGGTGCCGGAGGTTTTTTTCTTGGAT
>JAGLWV010000366.1 GCA_023133225.1 Candidatus Aminicenantota bacterium
GCGAAAGAATATTATCCTCCATTTTGGCGCAGTTGATTATGAAAGCGAGGCGTTTATAGATGGCCAGTCTGTGGGAAAACACTGGGGAGGAACCTCGTCATTTCAGTTTGACATAACGCCTTATGTGAATGCCGGTGAAACCCACAGCCTTGTTGTCTATGTTCAAGACGATACGCGCTCCGGCATCCAGCCAGGAGGGAAGCAGAGCCGACCCTTCAGGTCGAGGGGTGTACACTACACCCGCACAACCGGGATCTGGCAGACGGTATGGATGGAGCCTGTCTCGAAATACGGATTGGAATCCTGTTTTATCATTCCTGACCTGGATCAGAAGAGATTTTATGTTCACCCTCGTTTTTACGCTCTGAAAGATGGGCTGAAGTTCAGGGCTATAGTAAAAGATGGCCAGAAAAAAGTGAGAGGATCGGAGATGATAGCCAGTAATAATCTGATATGCGAGCTGGGCATAAAAAAGCCGAAAACCTGGTCACCTGAAAATCCTTTCCTGTACGATATGGTTTTTGATGTCATCGACAGCTCAGGAGAAGTGCTTGATAGAGTCAAAAGCTATGCGGGGATGCGCAAAGTTCATATCGAAGGAAACCGTGTATTTTTAAACAACAAGCCCATTTATCTGCGCCTGGTCCTTGACCAGGGATTTTATCCTGATGGAATCTGGACTGCTCCCAGTGATGCTGCATTAAAAAATGATATTGAACTGGCGAAAAGAGCCGGATTTAATGGTGCTCGTTTACATCAAAAGGTGTTTGAAGAGAGATTTCATTACTGGGCAGACAGGTTAGGCTATATGACCTGGGGAGAGTCCTCAAGCTGGGGTTTTAACCTTCGAAGCGGGGAAGCAGCCAGAAATTTCCTCACAGAGTGGGAAGGGATAATCATCCGGGACCGGAACCATCCTTCACTCATTGCCTGGTCACCTTTTAATGAAGCCTGGAGTAGGGGAGAGGAGATTCAGCGCTTGCTCATCAATGCCTACGATATAACCCGGAGACTTGATCCTACCCGTCCTGTCAACGATTCCAGCGGTGGATTACATGCTAAGACCGACCTCTGGACCGAACATACCTATGAACATGATCCGCAAAAGTTAAGGGCATTGCTCTCACCCTCAGAAGACAAGCCTGTCTGGCGCCGCCATCCTGATAGGAGCTGTAGTTATGGAGGCCAACCCTACCTGATTGCCGAATACGGCGGTATAAAATGGATCCCGAGTGTCGAAAAACAACATGCCGATGATTCATGGGGTTATGGGGAAGACCCAAAAACTCTGGAAGAATTTTACACACGGCTTGAGCGCCTTACCGATGTTTTACTGAGCATGAACCATATCTGTGGTTTTTGTTATACTCAGTTGACAGATATCGAACAGGAGCAGAATGGAATCTATAA
>JAGLWV010000367.1 GCA_023133225.1 Candidatus Aminicenantota bacterium
AACAGGAGCAGAATGGAATCTATAACTACGACAGATCGGAAAAGTTCGATATGAAGCGAATCCACAGGATCTTATCCAAATCTCGGGAAGTGAAAAAATAGAGCAGAAAAATGTTTAATAAAAAAATCCTGAAATTAAAAACGGCTGTTATTATGGCTTCAACTCTACTCTTTTCAGTGGATTGTATCCAATCTGGAAAGAAAGCGGATTTTCAAAGCCAGTGGCCTGAAGGCATAGAACGGACATGGGTTGGGCCCGAGTTCTGGGGGAATCGCCTTCAGGACTGGCGCATCGCAGAAGGCAGACTGGAGTGTGTGGAAGGCTCTGCCCGGAAACCGATGCGGACGGTTCATCTTTTGACTCGACAGCTGGGTGCAAAAAAAGGCAATCTTGAGATGGGTGTTATCACGGGTCAGATCGATGAATCCAGCCCGGTACCGCCCGACGCCAAAACAGGTTTTTTGATTGGTATCGGGAAAGGTATGGATTACAGGGCAGCAGCTCTGGTCCACCACAGTACCGGACCTGGCGCCGGCCTTTTTGCCGGAATTGATGGGAAAGGGAATGTGTTTATCAGCGATTTTGCGGAGAAAAATAAAAACCTGGTTTATCAAGAGCAAGAAGCCAGGGGATTTACGCCGGTAAAGATGCAGCTTTCGGTCAAACCCGCAGGCGAAAAATATTCTATGACCCTGGTATCTTACAGCATTAGGACCGGAGAAGAACAGGGAAGCGTAACACTGGAAGGAGTAGAGCCTGAAAGGCTGCAGGGTAACCTGGCTTTAGTCTCTCATCCCGGTTCAGGAGAGAAGACAACCAGGTTCTGGTTTAGAGATTGGAAGGTCACAGGTAAAAAAATCAGGGTACATGAAGATAGAGTCTGCGGACCGGTTCTAAGCACGCAATATACGCTGAGTAAAAACATTCTGAAAATGACCGCACAGATAATGCCTGTTGGACAGATGGATACACAGACTGTATCGCTTGAAATTCAAAAAAACGGGAGATGGAAGAAGGTTTCCTCGGCCAAGATTATTGTTCCTGGTTTTACAGCCACGTTTCGTTTCGAAAATTGGGATTCTACCCGCGATACTCCCTACCGTGTGAAATATGAACTGAAGCAGTCCAAGGGAAAGACAAAAGCTTACACCTGGTCTGGAACGGTACGGCGTGACCCTGTGGACAAGAAGGAGATCGTTTTAGCCGCTTTTACAGGAAATCATAATTTGGGACGCGGATGGGGAGGGGCTGATAGTGGTAATTTTTCCTGGGCAACTCATGTCTG
>JAGLWV010000368.1 GCA_023133225.1 Candidatus Aminicenantota bacterium
TATGATAGCGATACTTGCCGTACAGTCTTCACTTGCCGGAAGTTTATTTGATAAACCGGAGTACGCGGCGAGACGCATTAAATTCATGGAAAAAATTCCCGATGGAGCGGCGATCATCCTGGGTGCGACCACACCCGTATCGGATAAACAGTTTTATCAAAACAACGATTTTTATTATTTCAGCGGAGTGGATATCCCCAACGCTGTCTTAGTCATCGATGGAGTGCATAAAGAGAGTATTCTTTTTTTCACGATCGGTGAACAAGAGGCAAAGGGCGAAGGGATATCTCTTGAACTTGTTCGCAATCCCAGAGAAGTAACCGGAATTGAAAAGGTTCTTCCCATCGACCGTCTCTCTTCATATCTTTCGAAGCTGAGCCTGCAAACCGATTCATTTTATACGATGTTCAAGCCGGAAGAATTGAGCCGGGAGAACACCAATGAAAAATTCCGGGCTCTTCAGAGGACCATGACAATGAACATCTGGGATGGAAGGCTTACCCGTGAGCTTCAGTTTGTGAAGCAATTGAAAGAAAAATTTCCCCATATCAAAGTCATAGACTGCTCGCCCATGGTTTGGGACCTACGCAAAATAAAGTCTCCGGCAGAGATCGAGTTCCTGCGCAGAGCAGGTAGAATCGGTGTCAAGGCACATATCGCGGTCATGAAAGCTACACGCCCCGAAATAAAGGAAGATGAACTGGCTGCACTCTTTGAATATGTATGCAAGAGGGAAGCCGCCCAGGAGCTGGCTTTTTATGTCATTTTGATGTCCGGCCCCAACCACGCCTACGGCCATTATCATAAGCACGACAGGGTGCTGAAGAACGGAGATTTTATCATTCTGGATGCAGGCCCGGACTACAATTATTATAATGCAGATATATCCTCCACCTTTCCGGCTAACGGTAAGTTCTCGCCCAAACAGAAAAAAATATACGATATGGCTTACGGCATTCGAAAGACCTGTCTAAGCAGTTATCGACCGGGCATCACATTCAAGGATGTGGGTGAGAAGGTGAAGCAATTTCTCATCAAGAATGGCTACGATCCGAAGAACCGGAAATTCAGGGGATTGATCCGCTATGGCGGCTACAACCATTCCATAGGCCTGGCAACCCATGATCCGATGGGCACTTTTTCAGGCCCGGAAGAGATTATGCGTCCGGGCTTCGTCTTTGCCTGCGACATCAACCTGCCCTATCCTGATCAAGAAATGGGAATCCGTCTTGAAGATACGGTTGTCATCACAAAAAACGGATGTGAAAATCTATCGGATGGGATTCCGAGGACAATAGATGAAATCGAAGCTTTGATGAAGAAGAAATAATTCCACTAAGGGAGTGTCATCATGAAAAGATTTGCAGGAATTTTATCGGTGCTGCTTTTTTTTGCTGTATTGCTGTTTCCGCAAAAAATCGATGTTTATCAAAGGCCCCTCCAGTATGAACGCAGCAGAGATTACGATGCCAGGCATTACTTTATAAAACTCACCTTTGACCTGGATAAAAAATACTTCTGGGGAGAAAACAGGATAACCATATCTCCATTAAGAGACGGCTTCAGACAGTGTGTGCTGGATGCGGAAGAGCTTGTTGTCAATTCTGTTGCCAGTGACCAGAATCTTCCCTTAAAATTTGAACAGACGGATAAACACCTCGTTGTTCATCTTTCGAAAACTCACAGATACGGACAGCTTGTGACATTCACCGTCAAATATCATGCGAATGATCCAAAGCGCGGCCTGTTCTTCGATGAAGAAAGGCCAACAAATCCAATAATGGTATCCACCGTCTCCTGGCCCGAATATGCCCACCACTGGTTTCCCTGTTATGATTTCCCTAATGATAAGGTAACCGCTGACCTCATTGTCACGGTTAAGAATATTTACAAAGCCCTTTCCAACGGCAAGCTGGTCAGTGTAAAGGAAGATAAAGAGCAGGGAACCAGAACCTATCACTGGTCGCAGGAGTATCCCAATTCAACCTATCTTTTTATGCTTGCCATCGGTCCTTTTGTGGTTATTGAGGATTCCCTCGGCTCTCTTCCGGTCAATTACTGGGTTTATGAAAAGGATGTGGAAGATGCAAAATGGATCTTCAAAAAAACGCCTGATATGATCGATTTTTTCAACAAGCTGTTCGGATATGAATATCCCTGGGCAAAATATGACCAGGTCATATCACCCCGGCAGGGCGGCGGAGCCGAAAACACATCGGCTACAGTTCTCGGCCAGCGTGTCATCCATGACAGGCGTGCCGAACAGGATTTTTCCTGGGAGAGAATCATTGCACACGAAGCCGCCCACCAGTGGTGGGGAGACCTCATCACATTACGGACCTGGGCTCATACCTGGCTAAACGAAAGCTTCGGGACATATTCCGATTATCTCTGGACCCGGTTTGACAAAGGGGAAGATGAAGGAGCCTTCGAACTGTTGAGAAAAAAGAACCAGTATTTAA
>JAGLWV010000369.1 GCA_023133225.1 Candidatus Aminicenantota bacterium
AATTTGATAAAAGCCTTGATGAGCTTCTCTATCAACTGAAAAATGATGATGTGATAGGCAGGATGTGGGCAGCCTCTGAGCTTGATGAATTTAAAGACAGCCCCAGGACTGTAAAGGGATTAATCGATAGCACTCAAAATGATAAATTCTGGGCTGTGAGAAGGGATGCAGTCGAAATCCTGGGAAAAATCAAGAGGGAGGAGGATGTTGAGTTATTTAAAGAGAAATGCAGGGATAAAAATTCAAAAGTCAGGACAACTGCACTGAGAGTTCTCGGAAGATATAAAGATGCCAAGCTGGTCTCTTTCTTCAGAGAACGGTTCAAAAAAGATGACAGCTATCTTGCCCAGTCGGAAGCATTGAGCTCACTGGGTATGTGTGGCGACCGCTCCCAGATTCCTTTTCTGGAAAAAGCCGCAAAAATGAGCTCTCCAAGAGACTTGATAAAAAGAGCCGCTGATCAGGCGATTGAGTTGATTAAAACTAAGTAAGAAGCTCATAGCTCATGGCTCATAGTAAGAGGGAGGAATAAGGATTAAGGAGTAAGGAGTAAGGATTAGAAGAAGCTCATGGCTCATAGCTCATGGTAAGAAGAAGGATTAAGGATTAAGGATTAAGGAGTAAGGATTACTAGATTCCTTATCGTCATTCCCGCGAAGGCGGGAATCCAGGATTATTCCCGCGGAGCTTGTGCCCGCGAAGGCGGGGTAGCGGGAATCCAGGCTAATCTAGAAATATGAAAAAATTTTACGTTTATATCCTTTGCAGTAAACGAAATGGCACTTTATATACAGGTGTTACTTCTGATATTGTAAAAAGAGTTTATGAACATAAACATGGTTTAGTAGAAGGTTTTACCAAAAAATATAATGTTCATCACCTGGTTTGGTATGAAATTCATGAATCTGCGGAATCTGCAATTGAAAGGGAGAAGCAGATAAAGAAATGGGAAAGGGTTTGGAAGCTAAAAATAATTGAAAAAGAAAATCCACAATGGATTGATTTATATAAAAGCATATGTGAATAGCTCTGGATTCCCGCTTACGCGGGAATGACGGATAGAACTGGATTCCCGCTTTCGCGGGAATGACAGATATGATGAGCCGAGGGAGGGAATGACAGATTGAACTGGATTCCCGCTTCCGCGGGAATGACGTTCTAAAAAATATCATTCACTTATTTGAGTTTTTTGATGCGGAGGTTGCGGAATTCAACCTTTGAGCCGTGACCGAGGAAACCGATGTGCCCCGTTTCCTTTTTCAATCCCGGATGGTCTCTCCCGTCCATCGTTCCAGATGCACTCGCTTCTGATATGTCTGCATCGACGATCGTTTCACCGTTGAGGAGAACAGTGATCCGTGTTCCTTCAGCAATGACTTCCTGATAATTCCACTCCCCTACCGGCTTCTGGAAGCCTCGCTTGGCAGGAACTACACCGTAAATAGAGCCATGATACTGGTAGGGTTTAAGATCTTTGTATTCATCGGCTGTATTGTCCAGAATCTGAAGCTCCATCCCCTCATAGGCTGCATTCCCTTTTAACGGAGCACGAATCCCCAATCCATTGTTCGCCCCGGGAGAGAGCTTAAATTCAAAGCGCAGAATGAAATCACTGAATTCTTTTTCCGTGTACAGGCTTCCACTTCCGCACTCCGGATAGAGGACGATTTTCCCATATTCAGCGACATAACCAACCGTATCACCCACCCAGCCCGTAAGGTCCCTACCGTTAAACAGATGTACGAAACCCTCTGTGCTTTCCTCTTCTGTCAGCTCCATAATATCCACCTCCTGAGCTATTTCACGGATGTATATGTTACGGAAATAGAGAGGGCTATTATGCGACTGGAGCTCTATCTGGCCGCTCGGGTAGATCGGTTTATCCCGTTCCCAGTAGTTTTCCATGACCACATTGTCAACCACCAGGACATCATTCAAATAAACCGTTACCCTCTCCCCTATCATTCTGATGTGGAAAGAGTTCCATTCTCCGATTGGATTGTCCACGCATTTCAGAGGATCTTTTGGGCCTTTTTTATTATTGTACAGCCCCCCGGAGCCTTCCGGCCATTGGGCCGGGTCCCAGATCTGAACCTGGGGTGAACCGCGAAGGTAAATACCGCTGTCCCCTTTCTCTTCAATCTTCCAGTCAACCAGCATCTCAAAATCACCATAATCTTTATCGGTGCAGAGGCTTTTTCCCTTGCCGTCAAAAACTAGAATCCCGTCTACGGCTTTCCAGTGCGCACGCATGACCTCGTCTGCCTCCGCCTGCGCTTTCTCCAGCTCTTCGGGAGTCATCTTCGCCCGGCTCACCGGATCGTCAACCAGCCCTTTCCATCCGGAGAGGTCAATGCCGTTGAAAAGCCGGTCATACCCTTCCTGCTCCAAAAGAGTCCCGATATATCTCTCAAGCCGGTTCTTCTCATTCCCTTCTTCAATGAGCCAGGATGCCTTTCTAAGCACCGAAATCACTTCCGAACCGGTCAGCCCCACACTCTCTCCCCTTAGGGGAGAAGCGATTCTCGCTCCTGCAATCGCTGCTTCATCCTTTAAATAAGGATTATCAAGATAGCCAGCCACAAGTTTCAGGGATTCAAGGGTTTTCACGTTCGCCAGCCCGGAGAGCACCAGGCTCTTAATATCAACATTCTCCGAAATTTCCAGAGCTTCTTTCAACATGTTGAACTTCTTCTCCGGGGCGAGTTCTGCCTCATTGACAAGCCGGACAAAGCCCTGGATGGCAAAATGAAAATGTTTTTGGTTTTCTGTGTTCCGGCTGATGTTGATCAGCTCTTCAGCAGCATTCATGTCGGCCCATTCCGACAGAGTCTGGATCGCCGCATCTTGAATATTTTCATCTTCGTTTTTTGTTTCCTGGATGACTCTCAGAAGAGCCCGCTCTCCGCCAATTCTTGACAGAGGTTTCAGTAAATGAATCTGTTTGGAAACCGGTGCATCGCCCAGTGCTTCGAGAAACAGATCGGCACGTCTTTCAGGATCGGGGATCATGTTTGAACTGGCCACAGCAGCATTTTGCATGAGAGGAATATCATCATCGCTTTCGGTTTCAAGAAGAAGCCCGATCAAACGTGGCAGGTCATGTTCGCTTGCTAAATGTTTGATTGCCTTAAGAGCGGCACGCCGGACATCTCTCTCGTCGCTTTTTGTCTGGGCAAAAACTGCATCCACAAATTCTCTTGCACGCCGTTCGGAAAGGATCTCTATAAGTGCCACACGGCCAGGAGGAGGCATTTCTTCAAGTCTCTCAACCGCTTCAGAAACAACCAGGCTGCCCGGTAAACCCAACATAACCTGTTTTACAACACTGATCTCTTCAGCTCCGCCGGTCCCCAGAACGTCCATAAGCTCTGGTAGAATATTGCTCCCCCCAATCCATGCCGCAGCCGGAATTGCAGCCAGCCGTACGGATTTCTCCTCGCTCTTTAATTTCTGCAGAAGGGCAGGGAGTGCGGTTTTGTCTCCACGCCGTCCCAGCATGGTGATTATTTCCGTCTGAACTTCCGGTGTAATGCCTGCAATTTTTTCAATCCATCTTGTGGTCGCTTCCTCTCCCTTTATTGCGCCGGCAAGCTCAAGGGCTCTCCAGCGAAGCTCTTTATTCGGATTATCCATGGCTGCCAGCAGGTCCCCGGAAGCATTCTCACCTAAAGCTGCAGCCAGAGTACTCAATGCAGCGCACTGAATATGGCTTTCCTGCGGCGCCGTGTAGTTTATTATCATTTTTCGACAGACCCGCACACACTGTGCCTTTCTTCCCGATTCAGCGAGGCGCTGTGCGTACAACAGATAAAGGGAAGGCGCTTTAGCCCTTTCATAGGAAGGGGCAGTGATCCCGATCTTATCCAGCACTTTCTCAGAATTTGGATGACCGATGTTGGCCAGTGCATATAAGGCTACATCGCGAAGATTTTTGTCCCTGGTTTTTGAATATTTAATGATTTTTCTTGCAGCTTTTTGACTGCGCAGTTCTCCCAGGGCTTTGATGATTGTTATCCTGTTCGATGCGGATACAGTGCCAAGGGACCTCAAAAGGGCTTTCTCTGCGTCCTTTGTCCGAATGGCAAGCAGAGCCTGAGTTGCCGGTTCACACAATCTTTTATCTTTGAGATATTTTTTAAGAGGTTTTACCGCTTCCTTTTTGCCGGCAAGCTGAAGCTGCCGGATTAAAAAAGCTTTAACTTCCTTGTCTTTTGCCAGTTCCAGAGATTCGATGAGCGTTCTGGCATACATTTCACGTTCTTTTTCAGTGCTGCCATGACTGATATGCACAGCCACTCCGTTAAGCGCGAATCGAGCCAGTGTGTCGTCTCCTGTTCCTGGTGCAACAAGCATCCCGCAGATCAACTGAATACCTGGAGGACCGAGTTGAATGACTTCCGCAGCCAGC
>JAGLWV010000037.1 GCA_023133225.1 Candidatus Aminicenantota bacterium
GTCGGCATATTTTATGAATAAGTCAGGCTAATACATGTGTGAATTAAGAGATGTTTTCATTGTCAGTGCGGCTCGTACTGCGACTGGAAATTTTCTAGGGGCTCTTAAAAATCTTAAAGCTCCGGAATTAGGCGGCTTTGCCATTAGAGAAGCCGTGAGGAGAGCCGGAATTTCAGGTGAAGATGTTGATGAAGTCATCATGGGGAACGTTGTTTCAGCGGGAATAGGTCAGGCCTCTGCCAAGCAGGCAGCTGTGAAAGGCGGAATTCCGCACAGGGTTAGCTGTTTTGCCGTGAACAAGGTTTGCGGTTCAGCTTTAAAAGCAGTCGCTCTGGCAGCTCAAGCCATCTGGCTCGAAGAGAGAGAGATTGTCGTGGCCGGTGGAATGGAAAACATGAGTCAGGCGCCGCACATGCTTTGGGGAGTAAGAGATGGAGTTAAATTTGGCGACTTAAAGATGAAAGACTCCATGATCCTTGATGGTCTCTGGTGTGCTTTTGACGACCAGCACATGGGCATGACCGGGGAAGTCGTTGCCGAGAAGTTTGGTGCAACCCGCCAGGAACAGGATGAGTATGCTCTAAGCAGCCAGCAGAAAGCCGTGAAAGCCATCGAAAACGGTTATTTCAAGGATGAGATCGTTCCTGTGGACGTTCCTCAAAGGAAAGGGGAGCCACTCGTCTTCGAAGTGGATGAAGGGCCACGGAAGGGTACCACACTGGAAAAACTGGAAAAGCTCCGGCCGGTTTTTAAGAAGGATGGGACAGTTACGGCAGGAAATGCATCTACCTTAAATGATGGAGCTGCAGCTGTTGTTGTTGCCTCTGCGGATGCTGCAAAAGAGAAGAACCTTCAGCCTATGGCCAGGATTTTAGGGACTGCGACCTTTGGAGTAGAGCCCTCCATGGTCATGTATGCTCCTAAAGGAGCTATAGACAAGCTTCTGGCTCATGTCGGCTGGAAGATCGAAGATGTTGATCTTTTTGAAATAAATGAGGCTTTTTCGTCTCAAATGGTTGTCTTGATTAAAGAGCTGGGACTGGATAGAGAGAAAGTCAATGTTCATGGAGGAGCCGTGGCTTTGGGCCATCCGATCGGAGCAACCGGTGCCAGGATTCTGACGACTCTTGTTTATGCTCTCAAGCACAGAGAACTCAAAAAGGGCATTGCAGCTCTCTGTTTGGGTGGAGGAGACGCGGTGGCTATGGCTGTGGAAATGGTATAAAGAAAGGACGGATAATGGTAGTAAAAAAAATTGGAGTTTTGGGAGCAGGAACAATGGGCACGGGCATTTCCCAGGTTGCTGCCGCCTCAGGTTTTGAAGTCATCTTGAATGATGTGGAAGAGGATTGCCTTCAGCGCTCCATGAAAATAATGGAGAAGAGCCTGACCAGGCTTTCAGAAAAGGGAAAGATCGAGGAGGATAAAGAAACAATATTGTCCCGTATCAGGACAACTACGAGTCTTTCTGACATCAAAGAAGCAGATTTTGTTGTGGAAGCCGTGTTCGAGGATTTTGAGGCAAAGAAAAAAGTACTCCTAGAGCTTGATAGACTCCTTGCTCCTTCGGTCATTCTGACATCCAACACATCATCCATTTCCATAACGCGGCTGGCCGCTTTGACCAGCCGTCCTTCTCAGTTTATGGGCATGCATTTTATGAATCCGGTTCCCCTGATGGTTCTGGTGGAGCTGATCAGAGGGATTGCGACAACCCAGGAGACTTTTGACCAGGTTAAGGACCTTTCTGAGAAAATGGGTAAAGTTCCTGTGGAAGCGAATGACTTTCCAGGATTTATCTCTAACAGAGTTTTGATCCCCATGATCAACGAGGCTGTTTATGCCTTGATGGAGGGAGTGGGGACAACAGAAGCTATTGATACAGTGATGAAGCTGGGTATGAACCATCCAATGGGTCCTTTGGCCCTGGCCGATCTTATTGGACTGGATGTTTGCCTCAACATCATGGAAGTCCTCTATGAGGGCTTTAAGGATTCAAAATACAGGCCGTGTCCGCTGCTGAGAAAGATGGTGGATGCCGGATATCTTGGCCGCAAGACTGGCAAAGGGTTTTATGATTATAATAAATAAGAATTGGCATGGAAGCTCCTGGCGTTCATTTTTTATTTGATTATTATTAAAGAGGAGAAAAAAAGAAGAACGGAAAGCACGTTTTAATGACAAAAATAAACTACTTTATTGGGGGAGAATAAAATGACAGAAGAATCCGAGCAAAAACAGGCATCGAGAAACAGAGCGATCGAGGCTGCTCTGTCTCAAATAGAAAAGCAATTTGGCAAAGGGTCGGTGATGAAGCTGGGGCAGAAAGAAGCCGCAGTTAAAGTGCCTGCAATCCCTACAGGCTCTATCGCTTTTGATTCAGCCTTAGGCATTGGAGGATTTCCGAGAGGAAGGGTTGTTGAGGTCTTCGGTCCTGAAGCTACCGGGAAGACAACTTTAGTTCTTCATGTTATTGCCGAAGCTCAAAAACAGGGCGGCCAGGCTGCCTTTATTGATGCCGAGCACGCTATGGATCCGGCTTATGCATCCAGCGTGGGAGTTGACATAGATAATCTTCTTATCTCTCAACCGGATTATGGAGAGCAGGCACTGGAGATTGCCGAGGTTCTTGTCCGCAGCGGAGCCGTGGATGTCATTGCTATTGACTCTGTGGCTGCCCTGGTGCCCAAGGCAGAGCTTGAAGGAGAGATGGGAGATGCCCATATGGGACTTCAGGCCCGGCTTATGTCTCAGGCTTTGAGGAAGCTCACGGCTATTGTCGCCCGCTCAAAAACATGTTTTATTTTTGTGAACCAGATAAGGGAAAAAATCGGATTTTTCCTGGGA
The DNA here is from genome assembly GCA_023133225.1 of Candidatus Aminicenantota bacterium. Classification (GTDB taxonomy): domain Bacteria; phylum Acidobacteriota; class Aminicenantia; order Aminicenantales; family Aminicenantaceae; genus JAGLWV01. Next base: position 2,848 of record JAGLWV010000037.1, read on the forward strand.
AATCCTGAGACGACAACGGGAGGAAGGGCGCTGAAGTTCTACTCTTCAATGAGGATCGATATCAGGAGACTGGCAACAATAAAGGAAGGAGAAAAGGTTGTCGGTAACAGAGTAAAGGTAAAAATCGTCAAGAATAAAGTGGCTCCTCCTTTCAGACTTGCCCAGTTTGACATCATATATGGCGAGGGAATCTCAAGAGAAGGTGATTTGGTTGACTGCGCAGTGGATTCTGGACTTATCGAGAAAGCCGGAACCTGGTACTCTTATAAGGGAGAACGATTAGGCCAGGGAAGAGAAAATGTCAAAAAACTCTTAAGAGAGAATGAGGAGCTGGCTTTTCAACTGGAGGCAGAAATAAGAAAAGAAATGGGGCTTGTTCCTGTAGAAAGACCAAAAGAAAAATCAAAAGAAAAACCTACCGAAGCGTAATCTTGTCTCATCATTCCCTGATTTGAATATTGGGGAAAGAACTCTTTAGAAAAGGGTGGCAAAGAGACTGGATTTTAATCCTCTTTTCAGGAAATTCGACTTTCCCTCTCTACTGAAATTATCATAAAACAAAACCAAAGATGAGAAAGAGAAGAAGGGCTACTGCTGCGGCCATAAAAGCATATGGAAGCTGGGTTCTCACATGGTCAATATGATCTGCTGCCGAAGCCATGGAGGAGATGATTGTTGTATCAGAAATAGGAGAACAGTGATCGCCAAAAACTCCTCCACTCAGAACAGCGGCTATAACCAGACCCGGATGAAGCCCGATTATTTGAATCATCGGGACAGCAATGGGAATCATGATGGCAAAGGTTCCCCAGGAAGTTCCGGTGGAAAAAGCGATAAAACAGGAGACAAGGAAAACAACTGCTGGAATGATACCGGGAGCAAGAGTGGATTTGATGGCATTGGCAACAAAAGGTCCGGTTCCTAACGTGTCGCAGGTATCGCCGATGGCAAAGGCCAGTATCATCAAGCTTGCCACAGGAATAAGTCCCCCGACTCCTTTCATGAAGATATCTGTGATCTCTCTCATCTTCATTAGGCCCTGAGCTCTGTAGGCAACGGCTCCAACAAAAAGTCCTGCAATAACAGACCAGAGGACAGAGACTGAACCAGAACCCTCCATTAAATTCCCCTCTCCGGTAATAAGCAGGACGACAGGCATCATAATGACCATAGTTGCCACAGGAAGAATCATGTTTACGGCACGAAGGGGGACTCCTTCTTTGGCTTCCATTGAAACCACTTCAGTGGACATGAGAGGTTCGGCTCCATCACGGAGGAGTTTGTTTTCGACTCTAACTCTGTGTTCCGCTTTTTTCATAGGACCAATATTTTTTTCTGTGAGCACTACGATCAAAACAAGAAGAAGAGCTAAGATCGCGTAGAAATTAAAAGGTATAGATGCGACCAAATATCTTACGGGGTTTTCCACTCCCTGCTTTGCCAGAAGCCCGATAATAAGAGCTCCCCAGGCGTTTAAAGGGAGAAGAATGCATTTTGGCGCAGATGTTGAATCGAGAATATAGCTCAGCTTCTCGCGGGAGATCTTAAGCCTATCGAAGATGGGCCTAGCTATGGCTCCGGAGATCAGAACACATATACTGGATTCAATGAAGATAATTATTCCAAGAAACCAGACAAGAAGGCCAGCCCGTTTTCTTGTCCTGACCAATCCTTTTCCGACCACCCAGTTGACAAAGCCTTTCATCCCTCCGGAATACTGAGTGAAGGTGATGATTGCCCCAATCATGGCGCTGAAAAGGATAACTCTGGTGTTATCCTCATCCTTGAACACTGAGATAAGGGCACTGATAGCCTGGGTCAGGCCAGAGAGGGGATTCCAGGAATGGATAATGGTCCATCCCAGCCAGATACCGATGATCAGGGATATGTAGACATGTTTTGTTTTTATTGCGAGAAAAATGGCAAGAAGGGGAGGAAGAACAGAAAGCCAGCCGTATGTATCCATCACCGGTTCTTTACAAGAGAGACATATATCATCGAAAAAATGAGATGTCAAATTCCTTATGTATAGCAATTGACTGTCACCGAATTGGAAATGCTTTCAGGGATAAAACAAAATGAATGAATAAATGAGAAAATAATAAAAGAAATCTAGTCTTTTTTATGTGGATCATTCCTTTGATCGGGAGAAGGTAATAAGTGACAGGATTCATTGATAAAGAGTTTTTTTAAGAAGGAAATGGCTATCGAGATCTCAGAAAACTTCAAACAGAGTTCAATTTTATTTAAAAGTTATGATTATTCTTCACCAAGAGTATATTTTCTGACAGTCTGTTCAGGTAATAGAATTAGCTATTTCGGAAATATTGTCGATGGAATAATGATCTCATTCCCAACGTGCGAAATTGTTCAAAAAATTTGGACAAGACTTCCGGAAATATTTTCCTTCGTTGACCTTGATGCATTCATCATCATGCCGAATCATATCCATGGAATCATTGTTCTTAACAATGAGGACAGAGATTTGATTCACCGCAAGGTCATCCGGTTCTTCAAAGCAAAATCAGCGAAAACCATTCAAGACAATTGCTTTCAACATTTCGATTGGCAGCATAGTTATTACGAGTATGCTGTGCGGTCGACTGAAGAATTAAATGCAATGAGGCATTATATCATAAATAATCCAATGAGATGGGCCTTGGATAGAGAAAATCAGCTGTCCAGAAATTTCAACATGAATTTAAAGGAGTACCACAAAAATATTTTAAAGAAGTAAAACTATTGCTTTCATGCCTTTCTATTGAGATATGCGAGCCCTTTATCCGTTATTTCATACCAAATTTTATACCCAGAGGATGCATCTGATCTCGTTATAAAAGTGTATTTCTCAAGACCCTTAATAATTGAATCAAAGGCCATTTTGTTTTTATTGGGATAAACCATTCTGTAGAGTTGATGCAGTCCTTCTTTTTGGTAGGTTTTGTCTGGTTCGTCACCTATCGCTCTGAGAACAAAAGTGTATTCTTCTGTAAGCTTTGTTGGTCTATCGATCTCTACTTTTTCCTCAGGCCTTTTAAAGACTTCTAACTCTGGTAATCCTTCTTTTGTCTTGGATTCCGTTTCAAGTTTATGTTCTGGTGTTTTTTCTAGTTCTGGTCTTAACTCAAGAATTGATTCTAACTCGGGTTCTGGTTTTGCCTCATCTTCTGGTTTGTCCCCAGGGTGGATCCTTGGCCCATGCCATTCTGATTTTTCTATCTCCAGATGCTTCGTTTCTTTTTTAGGCTCTTCTTTCACAAGCTTTTTTTTCTCATGCTCTTCTCTAATATCTTCCGCTGTTTTTTTTAGTTCTAGTTTCTTATCAATTTTTTGAACAGCGTATTTAACATCTTCAAGTTCGGTTTTTAGTTTTTTTCTTAGTCTTCTGTTCACGATAAGCAGCCAGATGAGAAGGAGCAATATAGCCAAAAAAGCAAGGTTTTGAACTCTCAGATCGCTAATAAAATTAAACAGTTCTCCCAGAAAACTTAGAACTGGTTTCACTATTTTATCAATCATGATTGCTGTGGAGTCTTCATCGCCGAACTAAATATTTCGCAATATAATAGTCTTCTCCCTGACCTTTCTCGATTCTACAACAATTACTAGCTGTTGTCCAAGGAAAAATTCCCTCTTTTTTCGTTTCGATTATGGCGAAGAATGCAGTTCCAGAATGTAACTTTCCCTGAATTATTCATAAAAACTGCCGATACTTGTAATTAATAGTTATGGCATCAGCACATCAATTTGCCTTTCCAGAATATCAAGGGGATCGCCCTTTTTTTGTTCCTTTTTTTCTATCGGCATTTTTTACCCTTCGGG
>JAGLWV010000370.1 GCA_023133225.1 Candidatus Aminicenantota bacterium
ATGAATTTGTTCTCACACCCTTCAAATCCAATCTCACAGCCAGCGGGACAGCAAACAGCAAATGGGCAAGGGAAATACTACACGGCAGCCGGTTGTGGATCAATAAAAAAGCTGCGGCGCATTTAGGCATAAAAAATGGAGACAGAGTCCGTGTTGACTCCCCTGCCGGTGCCATAATCACCCGGGTGCTGACAACCAGCCGCATTCACCCTGATTCGGTTGCTCTTGCTGAAGGATTAGGCCACACAGCAGTGGGAAACGTAGCTAAAGCCAGACGGTTCAAAAGCAAAGACCAGGATACCAATCTCATCTGGTGGAGCAAAAAAGGAAGTGGTGTAAATCCCAAAGAGGTCATAGAAAGAAGGGAAGACTCTGTAGGTAGAGGTCTAGGCTTAAAGGATACGGTGGTCCGCATAAAAAAAATAGTGTAGGGAGGTTTAAGAGACATGGTTAAGAAATTGGTCCTAATTGTTGCTGTTTTTATTTTATTTCAAGTGGCCGCATCACCTGCTACACTTGAGAACAGAGAGCGCCCTGGTCAGATAAGACGATTGACCTATTCTGGAAATAACGTGGTGCAGTATCCCTGCCTGGACGACAACGGCCACCGGATGATCTATATTCTGGAGATCAAGGATGGAGAAGACACAGTAAAAGCAGTAAAAATAATGAATATCGAAGATGGAAAAGAAAAAGAACTCTTCAGAGAAGGAAAAAGAATGGCGCCGGCTCCCTACCAGAATACACCTCTTCTTGTCGGGTCGAAACCTCCCATTATAAGTGGAAACGGGCATGTAGCTATCTTTTCTTTGAGTCTCGGCGAACCTGTCAACATTCTCGACCACTTCCTGGGCGTTATCAATACGGACGGCACTCATTTCCGGGTTTTTCCTTTTCAAATAGATGCGCTTAAAGGAAAAGATCTAAAATCTCTCGCTTTTGAAAGCGGCGAGTGGGAACGGGTATCCAACTACTCTGTGAGCAGCGATGGAGGTCGAATTGCCTGTCTGCTCAAAGGACATCTGGGGCCACGCAGATACGGAAATCCAAGTGGAATAGTCTTCCTGGACACCTCAACTGACAAACAGAGAACAATACTTGCCCCGGACTTTAACGGGGAAGAATGGATCTGGACCCATGTGCCCCGCCGCCCTCTCATCGGAGGTGGCTGGGCATTCGCTCTGAGCGGAAACGGCAAATGGCTGGTTTTCGGAGCGCAGTCATCAACAGACAAAACCGATTACGACCTCTATGAGATAAATTGGGATGGAGACAAGACACACAGGATAACAGATTTTCATGACCGCTGGTTCTCTCTTGTAGATATAAGCCATGACGGAGAAAAAATCATCTTTTTTTACAACGGCAAGAACAAACAGGGTATAGGAACATACAGCATCAAGAGAGACGGGTCGGAGCTGAAATATCTTGAATCCAAAGTGGGACCAAGAATCGATTTTTTTGACCTGTCTGGAAACGGCCGGTACCTCCTCTTTAAGCATATCTACAGGGGAATAATGCTTGACCTATATGCCGGCAAGGAAATGATCGCCTTTGATAATCAAACGCCGGGATACAAATCAGGTTTAATCCCGATGGATTTTCCACGGCTTCCTGCTTTTTGGGGACCGAAGATCATGAGCTTTAAAGGGGACAGAATATTACTCGTTGGTCCTCCCGAAGGTAAAGAGACACCCGAAATATACATGCTCAGTCTTGGTATGAAATAATATGTCGCCTCTAAGATACAGAAAGAAATTTTGGATAGTACTGGC
>JAGLWV010000371.1 GCA_023133225.1 Candidatus Aminicenantota bacterium
TCTCTTTTGAGATGACCAGGTTCTGGATTTCATTTGTCCCTTCATAAATTTGCAGGAGCTTTGCATCTCTCATTAATTTTTCCATAGGATAATCTTTCATGTACCCGTATCCACCTAAAATCTGGAGAGCTTCCGTAGTCACTCTCATTGCAACATCAGAACCATAAACTTTAGCCATAGCTGATTCTTTTCCGCAAGGCTTTCCTTGCTCTAGAAGCCATGCTGCATGCCAGACAAGGTGGCGGGCAGCATTTATTTCAGTAGCCATTTGGGCTATCTTAAAGGCTGTATTTTGAAAGAGGGCGATGGGTTTCCCAAACTGTTTTCTCGTTTTTGCATATTCAATCGCATATTCAAGAGCCGCCCTTGCCACTCCAACTCCGGCTGCTCCAACAGGTGCTCTTGTTTTATCTAGAGTCCTCATGGCCATGATGAAACCTATTCCCTCTCTCCCCAGAAGATTTTCAACCGGTACCTTCATATCTTCAAAAAAGAGCTCTACTGTATTGGACGCTCTGTGCCCCATTTTATCTTCCTCTTTTCCTACAGTTAACCCTGGAGTTTCGCGTGGAACCACTACAGCACTCATGCCACGAGCCCCTTTTTTAGGATCAGTCAGGCAGAAAATAACATAAAAACTTGCTATTCCGCCGTTGGAAATAAAACATTTTGAACCGTTTATAACATATTCATTGCCAACTTTCTTCGCCGTAGTCTTAAGAGAGGCCGCATCAGAACCTGCTTCTCTCTCTGTGAGACAAAAAGAGGCAAAAGACATTTTTTCATTCTGGGGTGTGAGAAATTTCTTTTTCTGTTCATCACTTCCATAAAGAATAATGGGCGTATTGGCTAAAGCATTAACCATCATTGTTGTATACATTCCCGCGCAACCAGCCGCCAGTTCTTCGCTCATTATAATAGTATCAATATCACCTAATCCCCCTCCTCCATATTCCTTAGGGATCGTGCAGGTAAGAAACCCAACTTCAAAGGCTTTTTTCATGATTTCTTCAGGAAATTCCTCACCTTTATCGTATTTTGCAGCATTGGGCTTCAACTCTTTTTCGGAAAACTCCCGGGCCATTTTCTGGAGTGCTATTTGTTCTTCCGTCAAACTAAAATCAATCACTTTTTTCCTCCTTAATCTCACATTGTATTCTTCACATTACAATCTAACGTTTATACTCAAAACCTTATTCTATGTCAATTATTTTAACGATTCGTAAGCATCTCTCTTTACTTGATCGCTGAACAGAATCTTTTCACGCGCCATAGCAAAAACAGGATTCTTCATTTGGAAGAGATCCTCCACAATATCTTGAGTACGGATACTTTTTTGTGGAGAGTGCATTAAAGAGATGAAAAGCTTATCTGATTTTCGGTCGAGGAATATATCTTCAATATATTCATTTTTATTGTTTGCCAAAAAATCATCAATTAATCTCTCGATTATTTCGAAATGATCAGAAGAAGACGCAAAGTTTTCCTTGCGGATAGCTTCCAAGGCTTCACTAACCTCCTGGTTCTTTAAATCGATTGAATAAGCCAAAGTTTTTATCCCTTTGCTTAAAGAAGGCTCAAAATTTTCTAGGCTCCTCAAGCTCAAGAATTTGATTCCTGAAGGAACATATTTGTTCATCCGGGAAACAAACTTTTTTTCTTCGAAGTGATACTGAGATCTAAAATCCAAACATTCCGCTTTTCCTTCCATCCCTAAAGGAAGAGCAGGAGGGTAAGAAATAAGCATTTTCGGATGGAAGCCTCCCGAATGGACAACTGAAATACCGGCCCTCCGGAAAGACCTCTGGATAATATTGTTCAAGTCAATTTGAGATATGAAACGCGCGGCATTGAGCTTCGAATAAAAGACGCGATAGCGTAATTCCTCTGGAGTTATCTTCCCAAAAAATGTGAAATCTCCCCCTGAAATTTTTATCTTCTCCGGAAATTCTCTTTCCAACGATGTCGAATAAACACATCCCTCACAAAGCCCACATTTAGAGTCGCGACAGGACAGGGTTCGCTCCTCTTTTATGGCCTTGTCCCATTCCTTAAGAAGATGAGATTTTTTTATTCCTGTGTCAATATGCTCCCAGGGTAGAATTTCCTTTTTCTCCAAAGGTCCAAGATAAAGACCATAATCGATATTTTCAGATAGAAAAGCCTCCTCCCAGGCGCTGAATTTGAAACAGTCCGTCCAACTGTCAAACCGAGCTCCTTTTTTCCAGGATGACAAGAGAACACGGCTTAGCTGCCTGTCTCCTCGAGAAAAAATAGCTTCCAATATGGAATTTTTTGGAGGATGCTTTTTAAATCTGACAAAAGGGTATTTTCTCAGTCGGGATTTAAGAAACTTGTATTTTTCAATTAAAACGTTCTCATCTTCCATTTTAATCCATTGAAAAGGGGTATGAGGTTTGGGGATAAATGATGCAACACTGAGATTGATATGAGGTGCTGTTTTGAGAGTTTTATAGCCAATTTTAACGATCTCTTCCACAAGGCTTACTATCCCCTCTAAATCTTCGTCTCTTTCTGTAGGCAGTCCGATCATAAAATATAGCTTAATGAGTCTCCATCCGTGAGAAAAAGCATTCTGCGAGGCCTTTCTGAGCTCTTCATCTGTCAATTTCTTATTGATGACCCGGCGTAATCTTTCTGTCCCGGCCTCTGGAACTAAAGTAAATCCAGTCTTTCTGACTTTCATAATATTTTCGGTTATTTCTGAGGATAAGCCTTTAGGCCTCATGGATGACAATGAAAGAGAAACTTTTTGTTTTTCCAGCTTTTCCATTAAAATCTCAACTGTTTTATCAAGGTAAGGATAATCGCTTATAGAAAGAGAAGACAATGAAACATCTTCATAACCTGTTGAACGAAGACTCTTCAGGGCTTTTCTTATTACAAAAGAAGGACTCTTTACTCGTGGTGGAAAATAAATACTCGATGCCTGACAAAATCTGCATTTCTGAGAGCATCCTCTTTCCACCTCAAGTGCCACTCTGTCAAAAATGACCTTGGTATTTGGAACCAAAATATTTTCTGGAAAAGGTGCTTCACTAAAAGAAAAAAGAACCCTCTTTTCAACTTTAGCTGGCACATCATGCTCTGGCTTTACACACAAAAGATTAGAATTTGGGTTCTTATAGGGAGTGTAAAAAGAGGGTACATATACTCCTTTAATCTTTGCCATTTCTTTTAAAACGACCCCTTTTTCCTTCATTTCTTTCTTCAAGCTCATGTATTTCTCAACAATTTCTATGACAGCTTCCTCTCCATCTCCAATAAGAAACAGGTCGAAAATGTCAGCCACCGGTTCAGGATTAAAAGCCGCGGGACCTCCCGCAATAACCAATGGATATTCCAAATCCCTTTCTGATGAAAAAAGAGGAATATGCCCCAGCTCAAGGATAGTCAGAATGTTCGAATAATTGAGTTCATAGAGAAGAGAAAAACCTAATACATCGAACTGGTCAAGCGGGATTTTGTTCTCAAGGGAGTATAGAGGAATATTTCTGGACCGAAGTTTCTCTTCAAAATCAATCCAGGGAGCAAAAACTCTCTCGGCCAAAAAAGAAGGACAGTTATTGAGAATAGAATAAAGGATTTTTTGGCCAAGATAGGACATCCCAATCTCATAAAGTTCAGGAAAAACAAGAGCAATCCTAGCCTTTACCTGCTTAGGATTTTTTTTTATCTCATTCCATTCACCGCCTAAATAGCGTGCGGGTTTCTCCACATCCTTTAACAGCTCTTCCAAGTCAACCTTCATCCTTCATGTCCTTATCTCTTACCTGAGCCTTATACGTTGACAAACCTTCGCATTTTGACGTTTAAGACGAGGGATACTCCTATATAATTGGTAAGAAGAGAGGATCCACCGTAACTAAGCAATGGAAGCGGCACCCCTGCTATGGGAAAAAGCCCTACGCTCATCATCACATTTATAATAAATCGGAAGGCAATCATCATCGAAACCAGGAAAACAATATAAACCCCTTCTCTATCGCTCGAATACCCGATAGATTGAAATAATCTTAAAAGGAAAAGGAGGTAAAAAAACATGGTTAAAACAACACCAATGAAGCCAAATTCCTCTCCTATAACAGAAAAAATAAAATCAGTATGCCGGGCAGGCAGGAATCTCAACTGACTTTGGGTTCCCTTTTTATAGCCCTTTCCCAAAAATCCTCCTGAACCAACCGCAATTTTTGACTGCATGACATGATAACCCGAACCCAAAGGATCTTTTCCGGGAAAAATCAGAGTAGTTAATCTCTTTTTTTGATAATCCTTAAGCACAAAATTCCATCCGACAACACCGAGAATTATTGTAAAAATCAACATATAAACAATGGCTTTTCTGTTTAATCCGGCTAATATGAGCGAAGCCAGATAAATGGGAACATAACTTAAGGCCGTTCCTAAATCAGGCTGCAAGCCAACGAGAAAAATAGGAAGAGCAACAAGAACACCGCTAATCAATCCTTTCTTCCTGGTAAGATATTCATACCTAAATTTTGAAAAAATTGCGGTCAGGAGAAGAATGATTATTATTTTTGTAATTTCAGAAGGCTGAGCGTAAAAAAAAGGAAGCTTGATCCAACTCCTGGCTCCCCCCAGGAACTTGCCAAAGAACAAAATTCCTGCAAGTACCCCGATAATTACGATATAGAGATAAAAAGAGTAAGTAACAAGTGTTTTATAATCGATGAAAAGAATTAGAAAAAGAGCTATTGAGCTCAGAACTATCCATAAGATCTGTTTTAGGTAATAATCTCCAGGCAAATAATGAGAGGCACTGTAGATAAATACCACTCCAAAAACTGAATTCAAGAGCAGCAGTCCTATCAGAATCCAGTCAATATTTTGGGTGAGATTTCTAT
>JAGLWV010000372.1 GCA_023133225.1 Candidatus Aminicenantota bacterium
TTGGCTAAGTTCTACGCTGAGGCGTATTTCGGCGTGGATATCACTGGATTTGCTTGTTTTTAGTGGCAATTGATTCTCCGGTTTGATTGTTTTATTTCCTGTTCTTCTTATATGCCAGAAAATAGTTGAAGTCAAGAATGAAAAGCCATGTTAATGCCACTCTTTACATATCTTCTTTTTGGGGAGAATTGGGGTCAGACCAAGACAACAGAATTGCTGGAATTGAGTGTATGTGCCCGTCATTCCCCTGTTTACACAGGGGCAAGCTATGCGAAACCTGTGCCCGCGCAGGCGGGTACGGGAATGACGATTGATTGAAAAATAAAGATTTGACTCCTTTTTTCTTTATTAAGAAATGTCAAATGTTGAGACGCGACCCCTTTTTTCCTTTTTTCTCAAGATTAAAGATTTGACCCCATTATCTAATTGTGACAGATTAAAGGAGAACACATGAACTTAATACGGAAGTTTATCTTTTTGCTCTTATTGGTAGTTTTTATGGTCAATCTCGCGACCGCACATACCATTTTCGAAGCCGTCGAGAGAGGAAACTCAAACAAAATTTCCGATATCCAACTGAAAAAAGGAGAAGCTGTGGTCTGGTATCTCTTTCACTGCGGATGGGCCGTAAAAACATCCAGCACATTGATGATTTTTGATCACCTGGTAGAGATGGGGAAGCCGGAGGATCACTCCTTATCCAATGGAGTTGTCGATCCCAATGAGATCAAAGATCAAAACGTCTATGTATTCATATCACACGGCCACGGTGATCATTTTGATAAAAACATACTTGAATGGAAAAAGGTGATCCCCAATATCACTTATGTATTCGGCTGGCAGGCACAGGAGGCACAGCCCCATCATGCTTTCGGCAAAGATCGTTTATCTCTGTCCATTGGTCCGTTGAAGATCAAAAATATTTTCCACAATTTCGATAACATCCCTGAGTCGGCTTTCCTGATAGAGGTGGACGGCGTGACTATCTATTTTTCAGGTGACCATGGGAATGCTCCCGGTGCCTTAAACCCGGTTTATAAGGATAATATCGATTATATGTCTCAGCAATCGAATGTATTTGACTTAGTCTTCCTTTCGATCTTCGGAAGCCCTACATATGAGGGTGAGTTGTATGCGATCGATAAGTTCAATCCCCGGGTGATGCTGCCCATGCATTACTGGGGCAGAGAATCAGCTGAGGAAAGTTTCGTCACCCTGGCCCGGTCAAAATTTCCAAAGACCGAGTTCTGGTACCCCTTGAACAAAGGCGATAGTTTTCTGTACAAAAAAGGCAAAATCTTTCCATTGAAATGAATCTATTTGAAGCTGGCTGTTTGGCTAGAATTGAGTGTAAGTGTCTGTCATTCCCCGAGAATTGGGGTCAGACCAAGACAACTAATATGAGTAAAGGAGAATTGGGGTCAGACCAAGACAACTAATATGTGATCAATAAGTTATGTGTAATATTCGGCCAAAATAGGTGCTTGAAACGGCCTTTTTGGGGTCAAAATGAGCACTTTAAGGCTAATTACAACCATCCCATTCCCTATTTCCTCTTCAAATCCCCCGACCTGTCAGAACCAACCTTATACTTCTCCAGAATAATCTTGCTCCTCTTATCCATCTTCTCTTTATCCAAAACGAACTGCTTTCCCATAACATCGACAAACACATGGAACCTGCCCTTATTCTCCTCGACAGCCTTAACCAGATCCTTCAGCTCAGCTACATTTTTCCCGTTCACCTCAACAATAACAACATCCTCCAAATCCTGATATCCCACATTGATCTCATCTGCCAAAATAGTCGCAAGCACAACAACCTCCTTCCTGTCCTCACTCTGTTCTCCCGTATCATCATAATGAAAGAGATTGTAAAAATTATCAGAGCTGTATTCATCGTCCATCAACCTCACATCAAAATAGTTATACGTCAACGGCATAAAAACCAGCCCTCCCACAATATAATAAATAGGCTCGACATCGTACTGGTT
>JAGLWV010000373.1 GCA_023133225.1 Candidatus Aminicenantota bacterium
ACGCCTCAGCGTAGAACTTAGCCAAATTGAGGTCGTCGATGATACAATGTGCGAAGTATTGAGACAAAAATCTTCTCTTGAGCGTCTACAAATCGCTTTTGGGCTGTGGCGTTCCGCACGGAAGCAGCTATTTACCTATATACGCTCTTTACATCCTGATTGGGATGAAAAGCGAATAAACAAGGAAGTCGTTAAAAGGATTTCTCATGGAGCAGCATGAGTTATTGCTGTACGTTGTCAGGTGTTTTGAGAAATTAAAAATTCCTTACTTAATCACTGGATCAATAGCTTCCATAGCTTATGGCGAACCAAGATTCACAAATGATATTGATATAGTCGCAGACATCAAGCTGGCCCATGTTGATACGTTCAAATCCTGTTTTCCTGAAGATGAGTTCTATTTGGAAACAGAATCTATAAAAAATGCCATCGATCGCCGGCATCAATTCAATATCATCCATCCTTCTTCTGGTCTTAAAGTTGATGTTATCATCAGCAAAGGGGATTCTTTTGACCAGAGCCGATTTAGCCGGATAAAGAAACTGAATGTTTCCGAACAGGAATCGGCAAATTTTGCTGCTCCAGAAGATGTCATCATAAAAAAGTTAGAATATTTTAAAGAAGGCGGTTCGGATAAACACCTACGTGACATCGTAAGCATGCTCAAGATTTCTGCCGATTTGATTGATCGCGCTTACATTTCATCATGGGCCGATAGACTTAACGTTATGAAAATCTGGGAAACCATTCAAAAAAAATTGCTATAAGGATTGGTTTCAAATTGGAACCACAATCAAAGAAAATACGACAAGGCGGATTCCATTGTCCATCTCATTGATCAAGATCGAAAGCAAAATTTGAACACATACTCATTAACATACATATAAAAGGAGGGGTGCATGGACTTTGTCGGGAATTACATAGATGAATACAAAAGCAAGTTAACCAAAGAGATCCGGGTCCTTGGCATTGACCTTGGAACGACTAACTCAACAGTTGCAGAGGTCAACTGGGCTCCGGGCAGTGATCCTGTTTGCAAAACATTGGACATCGACCAGCCCACACGGGAGGGCATGTTCACTAGCCCGCTGGTTCCCTCGGTAGTTGCCGTCCCTCCGGACAAAGAACTCTGGGTAGGGGAGGGGCCAAAGCGTTTGCGTGCCTTTTCGCAGGAGTCCGATCTGTCTTTTGAGAAGAACTTGTTTTATGACACAAAAAACGAGATGGGGCTGAGGAAAACATACTACAGGGCTCCGGAAAGTTTTAATCATGCATCAAAGATCGCAGGCCACATTCTGGCTTTTTTAAAGGAAGGTGCGGAAAAAGCGTCCGGTCATAAATATGAGCATATTTCTGTGACTGTTCCTGCCTCTTTCCAGATAAACCAGCGCCGCGATACGCTGCTTGCCTGCCAGTATGCAGGGCTGGAGCTGAGAGATGATGATCTGCTTGATGAGCCGACCGCAGCCCTCATCGATTATATGCAGACTGTTGGTCTGAAGAAGGTTTTAGAGCATGACGAACCAGTGCTCTGTGTTGTATTCGATTTTGGAGGCGGCACATGCGACGTGTCTGTTGTGGAAATTGCTGCAGATAAGGACACAGATAAGATCACGATGAGCCAGCTTTCTGTTTCCCGATATCACCGCCTGGGTGGCGGGGATATCGATGCGGCTATTGTGCACGAGCATCTTATTCCCATGATGTTAGAGGAGAATGATCTCTCGCCTCTGGATCTCACATGGGCTCAAAAGAAAAGGGGGCTTGAGCCCCAGCTTCTCGGGAAGGCAGAAGCACTGAAGATCGCCCTGTGCAAGGAAGTCGAAAGGTTAATAAAGTTCGGCAAATATGAGGGGAGCGATAAATCGGAAATAGTGGCTAAACAGCCTCCGGTAACCTGTAAACTCGGAAAAAACCAGTACAGTTTAAACACACCCGCACTTTCAGCCGGTGAGCTGGAAGGGATTCTGGGGCCTTTTCTTGACAGGGATTTTCTCTTTATGAAGGAATCTGAGTTCCGGTTGACCCAATCTGTGTTTGCCCCTCTGCAGGATGCTCTGGATAGAGCCGGAAAAGAACAGAACGAAATAGATTTTTGCCTCATGGTCGGAGGCAGTTCTCTCATACCCCAGGTTAAAGATGCAGTAGAGCAGTATTTTCATAAGGATGTTGTTGGATGCTTTAAAGACCACCTGGAAATGCAGATAGCCGTAGCGCAGGGCGCTGCATGGAATGCATTGATAAAAGCATTGACACACCGCCCGATAATAGAGCCTGTCCTTCATGATGGGATCGCTCTGGTCACGGCTGAAGGGAAGCTCAATCCGCTCATTCCATCGAAGATCACGCTTCCTTTTCCGAAAGATGGGTCCTATGCCAGAGAGAAGCTCTTCATTCCCGGAGGTGAGCTGCCTGATAACGAGCTTCGCTTTGAGGTGGTGAGTGAGGAAGAGCGACAGCTCATTTTTAATGAGATCTGGACTCTTCCTGAGGAGGGCTCTTCTGGCGATGAGATTACACTGGAATACCGGGTGACTTCAGGCAAACAGTTCGAATGCCGGGCTTTTTTGACGAAGTTTCCTGAATCCGTACTGGAGAAATCCGTTGAGAATCCTCTGGTCAATGTTCTCAATCCAAATGAGATCAGGGTCAAGATTGAAGAAGCAGAGGAGAAGCTAAGGCTTAAAGGCGGCGGAAGAGCTTCGGACCGGGAGGTTTTCATTGAGCTGGCCGAATGGTATGCAGAACTAGGACAGCGGGAAAAGGCGCTGGATTACCTCCGGACGGCTTTAAGCCGCATCCAGAGGCCGGATCCTGTGATATTATTCATGCAGGGGAATTATTTTAATGAGTTAAGAGATTACGAGAGGGCAGAGAAAGCATTCAGGGAAGCCTCCCGGATGATGGATTGGGACGGGCCGCTGTTTAATCTTTCTTTGAGTTTTTACAGCAGGAGGCTTTACAAAGAAGCTCTGGAGGTGGCTGAAGAGGTTCTAGAAAAAGGTGGGAATACCGGTCCCAATCTTTCGTTAAAAGCATTATGTGAGTTATGCCTGGGAGATTCGGATGAAGCCCGGAAAACCATGTCTGAGGCGATGCGGATTTATCATCCCCCTGAGACACTGGAAAACTGGGAATTCAGCTGGTACTGTGATACTGCCAATCGTCTTGGTGATGGTAAATATGTAAAAAAGGCTGAGAAGGCAAAGAAGAAACGCCGCAATAGGGGGGAGGATATTTCCGGAGATGAGGTTGCCCGGCCGGTTGTAGGCAGTGACTTTGGAAAGAAGGATTAATTGTGCAGACCTGGCTTCTCCCCCGTGTTGACCTGACTCCCGAACAACTGCGGGTTGTCGAGATGCCTCCGGATGAACACCGGGTTGTTCTGGGCTCTCCCGGATCAGGAAAGACACAAGTTTTAGCTCACAGGGCGGCCTACCTTGCCGAGACGTATAACATTGATCCAAAACGGTATCGTGTGTTCGTCTTTACGAACGTCATCAGGGAATTCATAGGGTCGGGCTTGGAGTTCCTGGGACTTCCCGAAGAGGTTGCTAGCACCTTCGATCACTGGTGCCGGGTGCTGTATAATGATTATTCCTCAAGTTTTTTACCGAAGAGGTCAGGGGGAAGAGGAATCGATTTTGAAAGGATCCGCAAGCAGGTCTTGAAGTTTTTTAATCTTAGGAAAGAGCTGAGGGGAAGCCTGGATTTTGTCCTTGTAGATGAGGGGCAGGACTTGACGCCGGAAGTGTATGAAATACTCTCTCTCGCTTCCAAGCACATTACGGTTTTTGTGGATCCGATGCAAAAAATATTTCAAGAAGGTGCGGATGAATCTTTCATTTTGAAAAAACTGAATCTCGACAGAAGCAATGCTACCCTTTTAGGAGCCTACAGGAACGCTCCTTATGTTGCTCATCTCGCTTCTTACTTCATCAGTAATGAAGAGTCAAAGAAAAAATACCTTGCTCAAATCTATAAGGAACAGAAAGTGCGGGAACGGCCCCTCTGTTATGTCGCTCCTTCTTTCGATAAGGAGACGGATCGTCTGGCAGAGATTGTGCGTCAGCGGCAGATCATGAATGAGAGGATAGGTATCATTGTCCCCACAAATAGGCTTTTGCATAGCCTTGCCAGAAAGCTTGGGGACAGGGGGATTACGGTTGAGACGGCCATTAGTAAGCGGGATTTGGTACAAAATGTTGAGGTCATCTGTAATTTTGGAAATAATGTCCCAAAAGTTGCTACTTATCATCAAGCTAAAGGATTGACTTTTGACACTGTGCTTTTACCACGCCTGGTAGAGTCGTCATTTCCTTGGGTAAAAGATGTTGCGAGACAGAAGATTATTTTTGTCGGTATTGCCAGAGCCACACAATGGGTGTATTTGAGTACTGTAGAGGGATCAGAGTTTAAAGAAATGGA
>JAGLWV010000374.1 GCA_023133225.1 Candidatus Aminicenantota bacterium
CCTTCAGCTAAGTGCGGAATGTAGGTTATAAGCAACGCGATAAATATATACATAATGTCATTAAAAGTCCTGAAAGGGGGTGGCTATAAAGTGTGGGATTGCCGCGTCGCTTCGCTCTTCGCGAAAACACTGGATTCATTGTGTTTGTATTACTACAGAAAAGTGATTTCGGAGAAATAATTGCTTAGATCTAAAAGAATAAAATGGACTTTGATTTCCATTCTTATCATCATACCGCCCGGCATATACAGTAAGTTTTACGAAGGTCCAGCTTCTTACTGGGTGAATTATTCTTTCGGCGGCGTATTGTACGTAATATTCTGGTGTCTCGTCGTATTCTTATTCCTTGGTAACACTAAACCCTGGAAAATTGCCACTTCAGTACTCATCATCACATGCTTTTTGGAGATTCTGCAGTTATGGCATCCTCCGTTCTTAGTATTTTTAAGACATCATTTCATTGGAAGAACCATTCTGGGTACTACGTTCACGTGGATTGATTTCCCATATTATTTTGTGGGGTATGCACTAGGATGGCTGTGGCTAAAATTCTTAAATTCAACGTAGAAAGATTAGAACAGTCTTTTTGCCTCCAAAAATTAAGAGTGATCAATTTTTATAAGTTTGACTCTGAGTGAGCCAAAAACCAGTTTCCCTTTTATCAAATAAGGAACTCTGGGAATTTCTTTTTGTAGATAGAGAGTTATTTTTTCCTGAACCTTGGTAATCCCCTCTTTTCTGAAATCTTTCATGGTGGGATTTATGACCAACACATCTTTCCAGCCAAATCGAGTCTTTAATCTTTTCTCCTCCGTAACGACAACTGCAACCTCTTTCACCCTGTGGCCGTCGAATACCTCATTTATTACAGGGATTCCCTTTTTAAGCTCGTTTATCCTTAAATAATAAAGGGAACCCAAAGGCTCAAGGATACCTTCCTTTATTTTAACGACTCCCTCTTGAGATGTGCACTCGAGCTTATCGTAATCAAAATGATATTCTGTTTTCCGCCGGTATGAGCCTTCATGGTAATCCACACTATGCCAGAGCGGCTTTAATGTCCTGGCATCGAGTATAGAAACCACAGTATCATCAATTTTATAAAATAGGGAAAAAAATTTGGAGGACCACACTTTGCCTGTTATCTTTACAGCTTCTCTGCCTTCAAAGTCAGCTCTTTCAATCTTAATGGAACCGTGACCTGCTATAAAAAATAAATAGCCTATTCTGTAGTGTGTCTCTTCAGGAAGCTCTATCCCATTCCAATCATCAGAAAATAGGAATAAGGATGTAATGATTACGATTATAAATATGCTTATTAAGCGCTTCATCAGGTATTAAGTATGGCAGATTGTGAAGCAGGCACAAGAGCATAATCCGGGCTTATCTGCTCTTTATTCTTTCGTTTGATACCGCCTCTTAGACTAAAAATTACGGAAGTCTTTTAACTTTTTTTAAAACCTTTTCATAATAATCTCTCATATCACCGTTTTTTACTTTGGTCGAAAGTGAAGTAACATCATTACTCTTCAGCAACTGGAGTTTATTAGTAATGTCATCTGCAATAAAATCAGGATAGAAATAATAAATCTTGTTATTTATTTTTGCCTTATCGATAAATTTTCTCCTCGCTCTATACGTTAGAAGCCACCACAAATGCATTTCGACGAAGTCTAAAGTAAATCCAATGATATAAATATGTTTTGTAAAAAAGAAATCAATCCATGAATAATACTTAAGGCTTTTTATTCTAAACTTTTTACTCACAGGACCCAGGGGTTTCTTGGCCGATTTCCATATTTGTGTCTGGACATAATTTCTCATCTGTTGTAAATACGCGCCATAATGTTCATAACCCAGAGTGATTGTTCTTGAAGAATTACATTCTCCATGAATATGCCAGATTTGAGTATCTGTGACTTTAGTCTTTCTGTATAAACTGTAGGTGTTCTCATTGATAACCCCCACATTCTTCAAATCTTCCTGTTTTATCCCCTGGGAAAGTTCTAAGGTGTACTCATAATTTGTAGTTAAAATATTTTCATATTCTGAATTCATGATCTGTTCATGAATATCATTAGGTTTAATCTTGGTCACTTCATCTGCAATGTTTTTCTTTAAGTCTTCTTCTTTTTTTATGACATTGTTTCTGACCCCTTCGAATAGGATTTCCTCATACAACAGAGGAAAAGGTTTATCATTGATCTTAATCTGGCCAACTGATCCAACGTCCGAAATCAGACCTTTTATTAATTTTTTCCATGAATAAGCGGTCTTTATACTGTTGATCCCATTACCAACGAGTAAAACCTTGTCCTTGATCATAGTGTTTTATCCTTGATATGAAATTCCGGTGTTTGAACTAGGCTTTGATACTCTGACATGAATTTGTGGTGTTTTAATCAGGATTGTGCTCTCTACTAATTTTTTTCAATCCCGGAAGATAAAATTCACGAAGCTCTAGGCTTTGAGATTCTACTGATTATCACTAAAATAGCTCCAATTATTATAATAATCCATAAAATAACAGGGCTAATCGACGTAGTCCATCTCAAGACTATTCCTAGTAGCAATAATAAAATACCTAACCATCTCATTTTTACTCTCCCTCGTTTTTCCATATTATAATCAGCTCCTCCACTAATTGCAAAATCAAAATAACAGCACCCTGGAAAATGCCCCCTGTGGACATTGGAGAATACCCCAGTCCGTAATGAACATTAAGCATGGTACCTTGGGGAACGTCCCCTATGGACAGATTTGGAACTTTTTTTATTGAAAATACGTCTATAAGAATAGAAATATATCGTTTTATCTTTAAGGAGATTATCATGATGAAATTGTTAAAAAGAACACATCCCGGCACTATTGTGAGCCTAATACTGATCAGCACTATTGCATGCCTGATACTGATATTTTTTCTCTTTTAATACATCCCTAAATAGAATGTCCTTGCAATGACAAATAAAATGTCATTTCGAGAAAAGAGAGGGCAGGCTAATTTCTTATTGTCATTGCGAGCGAAGCAGGGCAATCCCGAAAAATGGGGGCTGGCTCGTTTTTCCGTCAGGAAAAAGGTGCCTGTCCCCTTTTTTCCAATCCTGGATTCCCGCTACCCCGCCTGCGCGGGCACAGGCTTCACGGGAATGACAGATGTAAAAAAGGGATCAAATCTTTATTCTTGGCAAGATTAGCGAATCATCAGGTATTGGAAAGGACTTTTAAGCTAATTATTCTCGTAATTTGAGCTCTATAAAGAAGGGGTTTTTGATATTAGGTTGAAGGAATGATATAATTTTAAAGGTTAAACAAGAAATGAAAAGGGGCAAAAAATGACAGATAACCAAATGGAAAAACACGTCACCCTGGTCGCGGTCCTTAATATCGGATTTGGGATATTAGGGGTCATACTCGCAATATTCGTTTTGATTGGGATGATTGTGGCAAACATCTATGTGGAAGACTATGATGCCCGTAAGATAATACCCATTGCCGGGACAGCCGTATTCCTTTTCCTCTTAATCACATCAATTCCGGAAATCATCGGAGGATTCGGCCTTCTGAAACGACGCCCATGGGCCAGGATTCTGATTTTGATTGTGGCCTGCCTGGATCTGCTCTGGATTCCAATCGGGACAATCATAGGGATTTACGAGTTGTGGGTATTGCTTCAGGACAAGACGGTTCAGCTTTTTAATCCTGCTTCAAGTAAGGAGTAACATAGCCACCGGCTGGTTTCTTTTCCCCTTCAATTAAAAGGGGGTCAAATCTTTACTCCTATGTGTATTTAAATCCTATTTTTTCTAATATGCTCTTGGCGTAATCCGGTTTTCCATCGGAATGCTCATATTCAGAACCACAGAAGTTTGACTGCAGTGTAAATATATCATCAAGGGCCTCAACCAGGTGGCCTATATCCTCTCGTGTGATCCATAATTTCTGGCTTATCTGAATGATCCAATCCAGGATAGCTGCCGAACTGTTACATCTCTCCAGAGCCACTTCGTACAGGTCTCTCTCCTCTTCACCCGGGCAAAGGCTTTTGCTTATAATCAATGAATTTTTCTCTCTGTCAAATCTCCAATTTCCCCACATTTCTAACTCCCTTCGACAATTCTGTATTCGTGGACACACGATTCATCCCGCGAATCGATTAGATACATCCGGTCGTCGTAAATGGAAATATTGTTAAACCTGACATCCGGAAAAGGAACTTTAAAGAGTAGAATACCATTAGAATCAAACACATCGAATTCATAGCAGTCGGTTAAACTTTCTTTATTATCAAACACACCGAACTTATTCGGCTGTTTAAGAAATGTCAATACCCATATCCTGTTTTTTTGATCAACATAAATTCCCTTCGTTACTGATGTAACTGAAGGCCAGGGAACTTCCTCTTCCATTGCACCGCTTTTCATTAATATTGCCTTCATTTCATTTTTTAATGTATAGGGAAGAAATCTGTCAGTTGAAAAAATCATTTTCCCGTCTTGTGAATATTTGCCGATTTTATTTTGAAAGGCGTAGGCTACATATATGTCATCATTGTTATCTTTTGCAAGATAAACAACATTGGCATTTAACGTCAATTTCGGATCATCATACTTTGTAAAAGCACCGAACGAACTGATAATCGTTCCTGTTTTATCATAAACTGATAACAATTTATGTTCCCCTGAATCTAGCCACATCGAAGGATGGCTCGGCAGAATCACACGTGATCCCGAGAGGACTGCCATACCGGATGTGCTGTATTGTCTTTCTATACTGCCGCCGAGGAAAATTAAAGGTTTGAAGCCGCCTTCATAACTCCCATCAATCAACAACATAGAAATTTGTGTATAATTTGCCACATATAATTTATTCCTCTTACTATTCAGTCTAAAAAAAAGCGGAGATTGAAAATCGCCGGGACCCAGACCTTTTTGTCCGAAGGATAAAATATATTCATGATCCTTATTAAACCGTTTCACGGTGCAGCCTCTCCCTTCAAGAATGAGAATGTCCCCGTTTGAAAGCCGGGCTGCATCTACCGGATCGAACAAAATATCTTTTTCCTCTTCGCTTTCCAGTTTTCCGATTTTTCCGATGAGTTCCAATTTCACACCGGGAGTATCTCCAAGCTGCGGGCCTTTATTACGGACATACCTAACGCCGTCAACTACCTCAACGGAAAACAATGACGTATCATTTGATGAATCATTTCTGCATGCTATCAGCAAAATTGATATCAAAGCGGCAATCAGAACTACAAGTATCAAGCGTTTCATATCATGTTCCTCCTTACCTGTTCCTATTTATTCTACCACCCATAAGGCTAAATATACAGGGAAGAGTAAGCTCCAGGGAAGAATTCGCCCCCCCAATTCGTCTAAATCTGTACAAGGAGGCATGAATGACCTGTAAAAGATGGTTTTTATTAATATGTCTGTTATTATTCCAAGTCATGGCTTTTTCCTTTAAAGCGCCAGGCCCTGCTTCAATCATCACACAGGATAACCTGGATGAAAAAGTCAAAGCGTTCCTCGACAGCCATCGATACGGCTGGAGGGACATGAATGTCCCGCGATCCGACGGCCAGCTCCTATACGATATCATCATCAAGAACGGCTACACAAAAGCTCTGGAGATCGGCACGTCGACCGGTCACTCAGCGGTTTGGATCGCCTGGGCTCTCAGTAAAACCGGGGGAAAGCTTATCACCATCGAGATCGATGAGCGGCGCTACAAAGAGGCGCTGGCGAACTTCGAGGAGGCAGGTGTCTCCGCTTACATCGATGCCAGGCTTGCCGATGCCCATGAATTGGTGAAAGAGCTCAAGGGCCCGTTCGACTTCGTTTTTTCAGATGCCGATAAATGGTGGTACAAAAACTACTTCATCGATGTTTTTCCAAAACTTGAAGTGGGAGGCTGTTACACCACTCACAATATTTCAAGCCGGAGGAGAGGCGGACGAAGGGGCGGCGGTTCCGGGGATTATTATGATTATATTATGGGTTTACCTTACATGGAGACAACCCTCGACAGCAGCGGCGGCGGAGTATTGATAAGCTATAAAAAATCCGAAAAGTAACAACTCGTTTTTCTTCCTACTCGCTGGTGACGCAGTACAGACCTCCGAAGCCACACATGTAGATGGTATCTCCCACGATAGCCGGAAAGAAATGGATGCCAGCGCAAATAGGAAACTCTTTTTGGATTATTTTAATAAAAATTTGAAAGCTGGAATAACAAATATAAATTTTCCATTGATTTTTTGTTTTTGTTCTTTATCTAACGAAATAATATAGCCATCATTGACTTTAAATTTTTTCATAAAAGCCAGCAGTCCTTTCAAAACGATTCTTCCATACTTAATTTCAACAGGAGTCAACTTCCCTTCTGTCTTAATGATATCGACCTCATTTTTATATGGATCACGCCAGAAAAATTCAGCTTTCTGCTGATTGACAATCAGCCATTCAAAAATCTTTGATTTTGAGTAATTGTCTTCTTTAAAGAGAAGATCGACTGAAACAATTGTCGGATAATATTTTTTTAATTTCCTCTCTACTTTTTGCCTGCTTTTAGAAAAATTATAAAGTTTTCGGATAAGAAATGCGTCTTCAAGATATTTTAGATAATTGGAAAGGGTTTGCCTGGATACTCCCAATTCACTGGCTAATTTTGAAATGTCTACAAGCTGCCCCGGCTCTTCCATAAAAAGATTGAGGAGAGATTCCAAAAGGGATATATCCCTAATTTTAAACAAAGCTGCTATATCTCTGTAGACGACTTTTTCGACTATACTTTCTTTGATATATTTTTTTATCACATCTTTATCTTTGACATTTACCAGCTCAGGGAATCCGAGAGTGAGTGTGAATTCATTGAATAATTTGGTCAATTCTTTCTCATGAATACCAACTGGCTTGAAATCAAATTGTTTAAAGATGAGGAATTCTTTGAATGAAAGAAGCTCCATTTTGAACTCGAATATTCTTCCTGCGAGTGTTTCTTTCGATATTCTTCTGACGAATAAGGACTCTGACCCGGAGATGATTATTTTAATCCTTTTTCCAAAAGCATCATAGATACCTTTTAGTTGATCTGCCCAGTCAGTCAATTTTTGAATTTCGTCCAGCAAAAACAGATATTTTTCCCCTCTAAAATCCTTTTCCATTGTTATCTCATATGCCTTCATCACTTCCCGTACTTCCACATCTTTGGACTCATCAAAAGAGAAATAGATGATGTTCGAAGGTGCAAAACCAGCTCTTAAAGCATTCTCAACTATTTTGAGCATCAAGGTTGTTTTTCCAACCCTTCTTAATCCTGTAAAAGCTAATATCTGCGGCAAAGGCATGAATTTTTGTATTTGCCTATAGATTTCCCTGTCCTTATATTCGACTGTAAATTTTTCTTTCCACCAGGGATTAAGTTCGATCAAAATATCTTTAATTTTCGCCATATGTAATTAACCTAAAATCGATTTTATGTTAATTATATATAACATTAAATACGAATTCAACCAAAAATTATTTTTATCGCTTTTATAATGTGTGAATGGTTAGATTTTAAATGACAAGATGATAGGTACTACGGTTAGATTTTTAAATGACTTGACAGGCATTACTTCAAGTGAAGCTCACTGTTTTCAAGCGAAATGAAAGTCAAGATGTTATTTTGA
>JAGLWV010000375.1 GCA_023133225.1 Candidatus Aminicenantota bacterium
GCAGGATCGAGACGGTAACACTTATCGTGGGCAGCTACATAAAGGGCATCCTCGGTAACGACAAGATTTCCACCATCAACATCCGCTCTCGGGCGAACCGCTCCCTCTATCTCCTTTTCCCAGAGGAGAGTGCCATTAAAGGAGTCATAGGCCATGATGACTTCCTCTCCCTGGATGAAGAGACGTCCATTGATTGCTACAGGACTGGCTGCTTTTGCATGCCTTTCAACCATCTTCTCAGAACCCGGATCGCCGAACCAGAGCACTCCAAGCGGGGCCTTGACCAGCTGGTCTCCTGAGCATGCCGTGTTTTGAGGGTTGCCGTATTGTTCTGTCCAGCTTCCACTTCCCTCTAATTTTCCTCGACTCACTCTCGTCCAGATGCCGTTTTCTCTGTTTACAACTGGCTCGCCTGCCCCGGATTGTTTCAGCCACCCGAGCAGACTCTCCTGGTCAAGCGTGTTGCCTGCCTTGGACGTTTCAACGGGCTGGCCAAAATAGGCCACTCCCCCAAATGGTTTCAGAACACGGAACATCTCCTCCGGGGAGCCTTTTATTTCACCCGATATCATCATCTCTTCAGATACGATCAGGTCGGCAAAATAGTCAGGGAGCACCGATAAGCTCCATTGTTCAACAACAACTCTGGAACCATATATTCCAGCAGCATCCAATCTTTGTTTGGCTGCCGCAACTTTTTTTGGATCCTTCTCAATACCGATGATCTTTAAGTCGCTGCGCATAGCGATCTCAAAAGCAAGCCTGCCTGTGCCGCAGCCGAGAACCAGGCAGTATCCCCTCTTTTTACCCGTATCCTTTATTATCTTCTCTGCTGCTGATTCATAGATTCGACCCAGCTTGCCCTCCGGGTAAGGTGAAGATTTCACAGGCTGCTTAATCTCTTTTACTCTGAATTTCTTACCCTGTCTAAAACAATAAATATTCCCCTCATCCGTACTGACGAGGAGATTCCCGTTAGCAGCTGCAAGCCCATGAGCTTTGCCTTCCACATCCCACTTCCAAACTTCTTTTCCAGTTTGTGAATCAACGGCAATAACGATCCCTTCTCCCCCGGAAAACAGGATGTCGCCTGCAAGAATTAAAGAAAACAGGCCCTGTTTAAGACATTCCCACTTAAATAGAGAGGTTTTTAACCTCTTCTCTTCTTCTGCTAAATCCATCAATTTTTCTTCAAGATCTTCTATCACAGGATTTTTGGGCTTTTCCTCTTCTTCTTCCTCTTCAACTTCACGTTCTTCTTCAACCTCGCTGATCTTTTTTCGCAGGTCTGACAGTAAACTTCTCAAATTTTGCTTTTTTTTAGCAAGAGCAATCAGTTCGCTGCCTCGAATGATGAGATATTTTTCGCGGTCTAAAGCAAAAATCCCGTTTTCCGTTACGGCAAAGGAGACATCAGGCGTAACGACCAGCTCGGTTCCCGGAAACCAGGCATGCATATCTTCTTTTATTTTCCCGGTCTGTTCGTCATAGGCTCTTTTTGCCGTTTCACCGGACAGATCCACTCCCGCGATAAGGCTGCCCTGGTCCAACAGTGCCCAGGCACCGCCCACCTTTGCTCCAGGCAAAAGGTAATAAAGAAATTCTCCACTCTTCCGGCCAAAAGCTGCAGGCATTGCCCTGCCAGAAGGCACATAGAGAATGTTATCTGAAACGATCAAATAGCCCTGGGGCGAGATACCTCCGAACGCCAGCTCATGTGCCCGATCACCGATCGTATCGTTTTTCCAGACGACCGTACCGTCATCCGCATTTAAGGCACAGATGTAAACACCCTCATAAGGAAACACGCCTGCACCAAAATAGACTATTCCGTCGTCAACCAGAACACTTGTCCTGACAGGCCACAGAGATATCATCCTGCCGTTCCCCAGTAGTTTTTCATCGCTGGGACCTGCTCTATATTTCCAGATAGATTTCCCGCTGTTTGCCTTAAGGCAATACACATAACCATCATCAGAGCCTATATAAATCCGGTCTCTCCAGATTGACGGAGCATAACGGACAGGCCCCTCTGTGAAAAAAGTCCATCTCAGCTTGCCTGTCCTGGCGTTTAGCGCATAGACCTTGTTATCTACAGATGAACCGAAATAGACCATTCCCTGAGCGGCAGTAACATGGTAGGTGTTATCGAAATGCGTTCTCTCCATTTCTTCTCCAGGCTTCGGCCAGGCCGGCTTTGGCTCGTGAGCTGGTTTAAACACCCAGCGAAGCGCTAGCGGCGTATTCA
>JAGLWV010000376.1 GCA_023133225.1 Candidatus Aminicenantota bacterium
CTTTACCCACTCCGGTTTCACCCAATAGCAGAATATTTGAATCTGTATTTGCTACTAGAGTGATGAATTGCATGAGCTTTTTTACTGTGGAACTTTTCCCGATGATTTTTGTTTCTTTAGGCATGTACTATCTTTTTTCTTTAATTGAAGTGAAATTAAAAATGTTCCCGCTTATAGGATGCCATATTTATTTTCAAAAAATCAATATAGTAAGGAGAAATGTCGTATTATGTCGTATTATGTCGTATTAATTTATTCTATTAGCATGCTCCAAATTTGGTTGCATGCCTGAAAGTGCCAGTCTTCCGATTTTAAATAACGAATTCCATCGGTGGTCTAAAAGACTAATTCTCGCTTCACCAATTAACAAATAGTAAAAATTATAAGGAGGAGAGAAGCCATAACCGATTTAGTCAGCCACAACTACAGCATTGGCATTTGCTGGGTTCACCTTGCCTTCAAGGTGAAGTACTGCCATAAAATATTTGACATTCCCGAAATAAAAATGCGGATGAAACAGCTCCTCAAGGAAGCGATAAACTGATACAATATACGATACAAAGAACTGGGCATAGACAGAGGCCACATACACTCCGTGTTTGACGTGGGAGTGAGTCCGTTCAGTCTCTAAGCTCCCTACCCTTTTTCTCTGGAATATCCTTACAAGCGACTGAAGAGAGCACTACAATCCCTCGATCCCCCCTCACAAGCTCCAAGCTTCCTCTTCTCCCTCTCCCTATTCAGTCCCCTCCGTCTTCTCCTTCAATTCATACCCCGCCTTCAAAATGCTGACCTCGGCAAGCACCTGTAAAGGATCGATCAGCGCCACAGGGATATCGTCATCTTTTAAAACAAGGGGGACCTCCGTGCAGCCTGCAATCACCGCCTTCGCTCCTTTCTGGATAAGGGAGGCGGCAACACGGTATATGGTTTCCCTGGCTTGCCCCGTAGTGTAGCCGGCCTTTATCCCTTCCTCTCCGAAAATCGCCTCCATCACCTGCTCCTGCTCCTTTTCGTCAGGCGTGATAATCTCTATCCCTTCCTTTTCAAAAACATCGTGAAAGAGCCTCGATTTTACAGTGCCCGTGCTGGCGATAAGCCCCACCCTCTTTTCTTCAGGCAGGACCTTAACCGCATAGAGGAGAGTTTCATCCAGAAGGTTGAGGAAGGAGACTTTCTCCCGTGCCATGATATCATTCCAGTAATAATGTGCCGTCACACACGGCATCGCGATAAAGTCCGCACCTGCGCCCCACAGAGTCCGGACTCCCTCTAAAAGAAGAGGCAGCGGGCTCTCACCATTGGCCAGTATGGCATCCGATCTCGCAGGAATCTTGGGATTGTTGTGGACGATGACGGGTATGTGCTCCTGGTCTTTTGAAGCCTTTGTGTTTTTGATGATCAATTCAAGAAAGTGAGCGGTTGCTTCCGGGCCCATGCCTCCCAGTATTCCTATTGTTTTTTTCATCGTTTTGGCCCCTCTTTCATTATCTTCTTTAATTTATCCAGGGGAAAAGCTTCTGCCTTGTGCCCGTCCCGTCCTTCCATTGC
>JAGLWV010000377.1 GCA_023133225.1 Candidatus Aminicenantota bacterium
ATTACTTATGCAGGTATCAATAGCTTGCAGTGATTGACCGGAATAGTCAATTTGATATCTATCTTGATGACTTTTCCGTTTCTTAGGATTTCGAATCCAACAGTGTCATTTATACGTTTGCTTTGAATCACATACATGAAGGATGTTCTTTCGTTTTTCCTGAACTCCACAGTTCCATCAATGGCTACATTGACACCGTCTACAGACAAGATAACATCTCCTGGTTTTATCAAGCCTTTAGCGGGGGAGGCTGGATAGACTTTGTTAACACGAACACCGTCTTGCTCCTCGCTCATCCTGTACATGCTCCTCATGTCGGGATTTTCGATTTTTTGGTATGAGAGTCCCAATCCAGGGATACCATCGCATTTTCCATCCTTGATGTCCTCTAAAAAATGATTGATAACAGGAACAGAGACCATGTAGCCGATGTTTTCTCCCCCTGCTGCCTCAAAGGCTACTCCTACGATTTTGCCTTCCTTGATGACAGGGCCACCGCTGCTTCCCGGATTGATCGCCGCATCGATTTGACAGCACAACAACCGGGCATTACTGTGGGCATATTCCTGGAGTTCCACTCTGGAAACAACTCCTTCGGTAATGGCCAGTTCCTCTCCTCCATCCGGAAAACCATAGGTGGTGACTTCGTCTCTCACTTCTGCCAGTTCACCTATCTCAATCGGTGTAGTTTCTTTAAAGAACGTATTGTCTTTGACTTTGAGGATGGCTAAATCGCATCCATGGTCAACGATACTGATTTCAGCAGTGTATTTTTTTGACGTTCCGGCCCGTTTGACCTGGATGAATGTGGCATCCGCTATGACATGGGCATTGGTGAGGATCCTGTTCCCTTCGATAATACAGCCAGAACCTGTAGCACTCCGCTGTCCTTCCATCTGCCAGGGACGAAAATAGCTGTGTTTGTTGTAGACGGTGTAGATTTTAACGACAGAGCTGGTCACATCGTCTTGGCCGATCAAGGAAGAAGAAGAAGCCAGGATAAAAACAATCATAAAAAAAAGGTTAATGGATTTTTTCATTAATACCCCCTGTGTCCATTATTTATGAAGGTGCATTATTTCATCAAGGGTAAATGTGGGTCAATCGCCTTTGGAGATGAATCCAGGGGTGAATTGTGGGGAAATTTTGATAAGAATTGGGAAAAGGATTGTTGGGATGGGAAAGAATGATTCCACTAAAGCGAGATTTAATCAGTCACTATTTTCTCAAGCTTGTCAATCAGCGGAGGCAGGTCATTCGTTACAGTCTCCCATACAACATCTAAATTAACATCAAAATATCCATGAATTAAGCGATCGCGCATTCCAGCCATACTTTTCCACGGTAATTCCGAATGATCCCGTCGGAACTCCTCTGTAATTCCCCTTGCCGCTTCATCTATGATCTCGAGAAGCTTGACTAAAGACAAATTCAATTTCCTGTCGCTATCCAGGTCTTCACGACGATGACCTTCTATAAAACTGATAGATTCACGAGCCGCATCAAGAATATGCCTGAGGCGTATTTCGTCATCTTCGAACATATTGAACCTCCGCACCTTCTACAACTTTATCGCGAAAATACCGACTCAAAT
>JAGLWV010000378.1 GCA_023133225.1 Candidatus Aminicenantota bacterium
TTAGTTTGGGACCGTCGAGAAGAAGTCCGATCGTCATCTTCTTTTCGGGCAAAAGCGTTATGGAGGGACTGGAGGAGGCGAATTTCTCATCGTATGAAACGCTCGCCCGGATCGTCCAGTCGGAATTGGATTTGGGATCGAATACGGTTTTAATCAGAAGCAGGTGTTTGCCTGTTACGAGTCTTATTTTAACCGTTGTCTTTTTGCCGTTGGGCGGAGCCTTTCCTTCTTCGGCCTTTTCGATTGTAGCTTTGCTGGTGACAGATCTTCCATCCAGGTAGAGTCGAAACATCTGAGGGCTTCTCAAGATGACTGATGCATTCGTCCACCTTGACACATCAATATAAAATCCAAGGTAGGCAGTGGAGGGATAGCTGCTGTTTCCTTCGAGATTGATATTCTCTTCCTCTGTATGGATTGTATTCCACTGAGCCCTGGTTCCATCGTGCCATTTGAAAGAGCTTTTGGCTTTCGGCTTAAGATGCGAGATGTCAGCTTCATCGAATTTGAGCAGGTCCTCGAGGCTAAAGTCTTTTTTCCCGTCATTGTAAAATGCCGGCATGGGCGCAGGGAAAGGGCCAAGGAGAAGCCAGGAATCTATAGATTTTTCTATGGTTTTTTTGATGAGTTCTTGGGTTGGGCTGAAAGACGGAGTCGCAAGTAGAAGCAGCATCAGGGATGAGATGGCAAGAATTTTAGTCCTTTTGGTTTTCATTTTCTTTCTTCTCCTCTTAAAAGGCACACATTAAAAGATGTACAATACTTTTTTTCACACGAAAAGAAGGACACAACAGTTTTTTTTAATAAAAAAAAGCACACCTTGCTTTTTTTTATAT
This sequence comes from Candidatus Aminicenantota bacterium, assembly GCA_023133225.1. Taxonomy (GTDB): domain Bacteria; phylum Acidobacteriota; class Aminicenantia; order Aminicenantales; family Aminicenantaceae; genus JAGLWV01. Next base: position 837 of record JAGLWV010000378.1, read on the forward strand.
AAAAAGGAGTATGCAGTATTTTTTGCATACGAAATATAAATACTGCCCTATTTTCGTTCTTTTTTCAAATTTTTATTTATTCTTAACGTATTTGTCGAACCACTCGAACATCTCTGCGAGCACATGAAGGACAGACTCCTTCGCCCTGTAACCGTGGCTTTCATTGGGAAGCATGACCAGACGGGCGGTTGCTCCATGGCCCTTTATGGCATGGAAAAGCCTCCGGGATTGAATGGGAAAAGTTCCTGAGTTATTGTCTGCTTCGCCGTGGATGAGAAGAATTGGCTCGTTGATCTTGTGGGCATGCATGAAGGGGGAAACTTTAAAATATATCTGGGGAGCCTGCCAGAAAGTACGTCGTTCGCTCTGGAATCCAAAAGGTGTCAGCGTTCTATTGTAAGCGCCGCTTCGTGCGATTCCGGCTGCGAAAAGGTCGCAGTGTGCGAGCAGGTTGGCTGTCATGAAAGCCCCGTAGCTGTGGCCTCCGACACCGACTCGCTTGGGATCGATAAAACCCATGGAATCCAGCTTGTCTATGGCTGCCTTTGCGGAGGAGACGATCTGCTGCACAAACGTGTCATTCATAGTTTCCGGATCTCCCACTACAGGCATCTGGGCGCTGTCGAGAAGAGCATACCCCTGGGTGATGAAGAAGAGCTGGGATGTGCCGCGGAAAAATGGAAACCGGTACTGCGAACCTCTTATCTGTCCTGCAATCCTCCGGCTTCCGTATTCGCGGGGATAAGCCCAGACAACGAGCGGAAGCCTTTCTCCTTCCTTGTATCCGGGAGGAAGATAGAGAGTGCCTGAAAGCTCCACACCGTCTTCCCTCGTATATTTTACGAGCTGTTTTTTTATCCCAGTAAGCTGCGGTGCGGGGTCTTTAAAGGCGGTTAGGGCTTTCC
>JAGLWV010000379.1 GCA_023133225.1 Candidatus Aminicenantota bacterium
TTTTGCCTTTTTTCAGTAGACCCTATTTTAGAATTCGGGGTTTTGGGAAACACTACGAACTAAGACCAGGAAACAAGCAAATAGAAAAACAAGAATTAAAACAATTACCTCTTATAAAGAAACAATCTATTGTAAAGCCTTATGAATGTCCTCTTGGGGTGAGAAATTCTGCCAAACCATATCAACAAGAAACGTTTGATGTTTACGGTCTGGGCATAGATAAAAACTGCCCAAGAAAATCTAAGCGATTTGCTCCAGACAAAAGTCGAATACCTTTGAAATTTATGTTTTATTAAATCATCATTCAACTTTTTTTTGGTTTGCTTATTGCAATGCATTCCCTGAGTAGCAGGAATGAAATCGCTACTGTCTTTGCTTTTGAAGGATTTAAAAAATGGAGTATTCAAAATCAATAATCCATTATTCTTCAAAGCCAAATGGATTTTGCTATAAACCGATTGCATCTCCTCATCTGGAATATGCTCTATAACGTCCAATGCAAAAATCATGTCGAACAAGTCTCTAAATTCAATATCTTTTGCCTCCATCTCAAGTAGCTCGACATTATGATTACTCTTATTAAATTCTGTAGCAATTTTGATGGCATCCCTGCTGAAATCGATTCCAATTACCCTTTTAGCGTCAGCTTATGCGCAGTAATTCACAACCTCCCCTCTTCCGCAACCTATGTCTAAAATCGTCTTGTTCCCTAAATCAAGATTTTTTAAAAACAGTTTATAGCTGGCGTCTATCTGCCCGCGATTAAAGGTATCAAATCCATTAATACCATAGACTTTATTAGCCTCCTTATCGAGTGAACCTAAAAAATAACCTCGGTTGTATTTTTCTTTCAGATGCCCCATGTCGAGTACTCCAATGTAAACACAACTCAGATTATATTAAATCTTTCGAAGAAAAATGTAACTTTGTTTCTTTGAAATCTAGTGGAGATTTATGCCGTAACCATACGACACACGCTCCCCCGACTACAAACGCCCAGATTAAAGTAATGGATCTGTCAATAATAGCAACGGTTATCCCTACTTCTGGCGGCACCCCCAGTACAACAGCACCTGCTCCGAGCACCAACTCGCGAATTCCAAGTGCACCAGGTGTGAGGTTGATAAACATCATAATATAACCTAATGCCCCAAGTACAAGAAATCCTGCAGGATGAACTCTTATGCCCATACTGTGATAAATAATACCAAGTCTTATTGAGGAAATTATAAAATTGATAAAAAGCAAACTCACTGCTAGAAATAAAGCCCTCATATCTTTTGAAACAGCGCTGCGGCCGAGGAGAAAATCCCTTAAAATAATTACCGGTGACGATTTACCTTTTGGGATTGGCAGCGGAACAAAAAGTAGAAAGATAGAAGCAATGAAACATAACAGAAAGACGCCCGCTAAAATCTGCTTTCGTATATCGGCAAGTCCATAAATAAATATCACAGCAATTATTCCCGTCAATGACGCGATTACGGAAAGCATAAAAGTCAAATAGAATGAAAAGGTTCCGAACCGTGAATACTTCAGGCTATAATGTCTCTTGAGATAGTTTGCCATGAAAAATGTGCCGAATTTCATTGGCACATAATTCAACAGCAGACAGGCATTCTGTACCAGGAACATATCTCCAAATAAAGCTGTTACCCCCATCGGTTTTAGAATTATTTTAACCACCCCAGCTTTGTTCAGTATGGCGATAAAAGATATAAAATAAATTACCAATAACTCAAAAAAACCGAGCTTAAACAGCAATCCAAGCTCTCCCCAATGTCCATAAAGATACCACAATAAAAAACAAAATATTGCGATTCCTATAACATACTTTATCCACTTAATCATAAGTCAACCTTAGCCAAACACCTATTCATATGATATAATTAAAATCCTCAGCGGAAACCTGCCTACTAAATAAAGATAGTGCTTCATCAACGTTATCTTGCCAATTATAATTTTCGACAACAAATTTTCTGCCGGCCTGACCCGCTCTTTCGCGAAGTGTTGGATTATGTGCTAACTGCACTACAGCCTCAGCTAAGCCTTTGGAAGATCCCGGCTCAAATGATAGACCGGTCTGACCATCAATACAAACCTCAGGCAAACCACCAATACGCGAAGCCACAACTGGCACTCCACATGCTGAAGCCTCCAGTACACTGACCCCAAATGATTCATGACAAACCGAGGGATTGACTAATACATCAAACGATCTAAGCAATACTGGTAACTGATCATTATCAACAAACCCAGCAAATTTAACCCTATCAGCTACAGACAACCTCTCAGACAACCTCTTTAGTTTGTTATCTAAACAGTCACGACCAACCATTATCACTTTTGCCTCCGGCACCTCATTGAGTATCTGCGGCATTGCCCGCATAAGAATATCAGGTCCATATTTAGAAGAGAGGGTCTTCACAAAACCTATACGGAATTGCTTCTGGTCTTTAGACGAAGTTTCATCAGATGCCGGGCAAAACAAATCACAATCAACACCAAATGGAATCTGGTTTATTAATTCCCTCTGTTTGCAAAAACTTTCTAAGTGTCTTTTTAAAAACTTGCTCCCTACCCAAACCGAATTTGCATGCTTTAAAACAAACTTTATTATAATCTTTGAAAACAAAGGTGTCCTTGGCCAATTACGCGATATAACATCGCTCCCCCAGGCTGTGATGACCAAAGGGTGACGCCCAGAAAGAGCGGCTATAACACCATGTGTTGTCACAAAATGAGCATTCAAAATGTCCGGCGACAACTTCTGTATAAGTCGTCGTGACGCAATCAACAATCGTAAATAAGAAAAAAACGTAAGCAATTTTGATTTCGTATTGGCAGGTCCAACATATACCGCGTGAACTGTAACCCCAGGAATATCAGCTTTGCGGATGCTTAACAAATCAACCTTATGACCCCTTTCAGCAAAGGCACTAGCCCACCGCTGAGTGTGAACTACCATGGCATTAGAGAGTATACATATTTTCATACTTTGATTTTTACTCACCTCTTACGGAAAGAATAAACACAATTTTCAACAACTTCTACGATATACCCCGTAACGTCTATTTTGTCTTCTAACAGCTTTTGCCTACACACTAAACATTCCTGCTTAGCTTCCGCATCATGCAGCCAATTCATGCTCAACTATTTATAAGGTAACATGATGATGTGATGCACCTCCCGTGGGTGTCTATTTTGTGATAGATTACCCATGAGACTCAAATTTCAATTTAGGAGGTGCACAGATGAATTATATGGGTATTGACCATCATATGCAATACTCACACATCACTTTACTGGATGAGAAGGGAGAAAAGCTCAAATCTGGAAGAGTAACCAATCTTCGCAGTGAGCTTGAAAATTTTCTCTCGGGCATCGAGGAAGTGAAAGCAGTAGTGGAAGCTGGGAGATCGAGCTATACCATGGTGGATGTTTTGGACAGCATGGGGATTGATGTGACGATTGCCCATCCGAAGGAAGTCAAAGCGATCGCCAAGGCGAAGATAAAAACAGACAAGCGGGACTCCAAGATATTAGCTCATCTGTTACGGACGGATTTAATTCCGGAGGTTTACAAGCGCTCTCGGGAGAATCGTTCATACCAGCGGATATTACGACAGAGGGTCTTTTATGTGGGGAGTATGACACGAGTTAAGAATCGGATCCAGGCGCTTCTTTCACAGCAGTCTGAAGATATCCGGGGGGAGATCTCTCGGGTGAAGAATATTTTTGGCCGGAAGGGGCTGGCTGTGCTCAAGGGGTTGGATCTACCTGAAGGAGAGAAGAATTTAATTAATGCTCTTCTGATTACTTTTCGGCACATGGAAGAACGGATAAAGGAATCGAGTGCTCTGGTGGAAGAGCTTTATGAGAAGCTGCCTTTTGCGCGGCTTATCCATACAGTTCCTGGATTCGGTAAATTTTTATCCGTACTGGTGGCGGTGGAGGTTGCGGATGTGA
>JAGLWV010000038.1 GCA_023133225.1 Candidatus Aminicenantota bacterium
TAGTTCACTACAGCTTCATGGGCTGTGGCCTCGCCGTTACGGCAATCTCGACTCGTGAATAATCCAGGTTATATAAGGTATTTCTTCAAGTAGCGGGCGGTGTGAGATTTTTTTGACTTGATGATTTCCTCTGGGGGACCTTGGCTTACGATTTTCCCTCCTTCACTTCCACCTTCGGGTCCCAGGTCGATGATAAAATCGGCACATTTAACCATATCCAGATTGTGTTCGATAACAACAACCGTATGACCCTCCTCTACCAATTTCTGAAAGCAGCGGAGGAGCGCTAAAACATCGTTGGGATGGAGGCCGATTGTGGGTTCGTCAAAAAGATAGAGGATCTTTTTATCTTTTTGGTGGATAAGGTTATATGCCAGCTTGATCCTCTGCTGTTCTCCTCCAGAGAGGGTTGTTGTGGGCTGACCAAGCTTCAAATACCCCAGTCCCACTTCTATGAGAGGATCCAGTCTTTTCTGAATTTTGGGTTTGTCGGAAAAGAAGCCACAGGCCTCAGAAATGCTCATCTGGAGAACATTGTCGATAGTCTTACCTTTGAATTTAATCTCAAGGATATCGCTTTTGAATCTTTTTCCTCTACAGGTTTCGCAAGTCAAGACCACATCCGAGAGGAATTGCATTTCGACGATCTGATGGCCTGCGCCTTTGCATGACTCGCATCTTCCTCTGGGAGTATTGAAAGAGAAAAAGCCGGGCTTGTATCCAAGAGTTTTTGCCTCTCTTGTCCGGGAGAAAACTTCCCTGATTTCATCCATGGCTTTGCTGTATGTGGCGGGAATGGAACGTGGGGACGTGCTAATAGGAGACTGGTTAACCATTATAATCCTGTCGACCTGTTCTTTCCCTTTTATTTCCTTGAATCCATCCTTTGCCTCGCCCCGCCATCCCTGGTAGAGAACATCATAGAGCATGGTGCTTTTTCCTGAGCCTGAAACTCCGGTGATGCAGGTAAAAGCGCTGAGGGGAATCTTAATATCCAGATGCTTGAGGTTGTGTTTGTGAGCATCCTTTATTTCGATAAAGTTCTTGGAGGACCTCCGTGTATTGGGGATTTTAATCTCTTTTTCTCCCCGCAGGTATTGAGCTGTAAGGGAATCAGGGTATTCAAGAAATTTCTCCATGGGCCCATTAAAAATAACCTCTCCTCCTGCGTCTCCTGCTCTGGGGCCCAAATCGATCAAATGTTCACCAGATTTTATGATTTCCGGGTCATGCTCGACCACCATCACCGTGTTTCCGAGTGCTTTGAGAGATTTGAGGATTTCTACCAGACGGTGGTTATCCCGGGCATGAAGACCGATACTCGGCTCATCCAGGACAAAAAGAGTGCCAACCAGAGATGTGCTCAGGGCGGCAGCCAGGTTTATCCTCTGTGCTTCGCCCCCGCTTAATGTGAAGGTCATGCGGTCCAGTGTGATATAATCCAGGCCAACCTCTAAGAGGAATTTCAACCTGCTCTGGATTTCATCAAGGAGTTTTTCGGCGACCTGTTTTTGGAAAGGAGAGAGCTTAAGGCCTTGAAAGAATTCATAGACTTCCTGGACTGTGAGATGTACGACTTGGCCTATGGAAAGCCCTTGGATTTTAACGCTCAGGGCATGTGGATTAAGGCGCATTTGCCTGCAGGTTGGACAGGGTACATATTTCCGGTAGCGGCTCAGGAAGACTCTCACCTGAACCTTGTATTTTTTTCTCTGGAGCCTCTTAAAGAATCCCTCCACACCCTTGTACTTTCCTTCCCCTTCAAAGACAAACCGCTTCCATTCTTCTTTAAAATCCTTGAAGGGAACATCGGTGGGTATCCCTCTTTTTTCTGCTTCATCGATCAATTTCCGTTTCTTTCTATAAGAGGCCGGTTTTGTCCAGGGTTCGACAGCTCCTTCTCGGAGAGATTTATTCCTATCGGGAATGATTTTATCCTCATCGAGCACGGCCAGATCACCAAAGCCATGACAGAAAGGGCAGGCCCCCTGAGGACTGTTAAAGGAGAAAAGATTGGGGAAGGGCTCATCATAAAGAATTTCGCATGTCTTGCACTCGAGCCGGTCTGAAAAAATAAATTCTTTGTGATTATCGGTCTGAACTTTGACTTTTCCTCCACCTCTCCTTAAAGCGATCTCCAGGGAATCGACAAGCCTTTCTCTCTCATTTCTGTCAAGAGTCATCCTGTCGACAAAAACATCTATTTTCTCTCCTTTTTCAAGCCTGGCCTCGTCTAGGTTTTTTATCTTCTTTTTTTGGATAATCCTGAAAAAGCCTCCTTTTTTGAGAGGGGTCAGGCCTTTATCCAGCGGCCAGGAGAAAGAGATCATTATTTTTGTTTGCGGAGGGAGGCTGTTGAGTGTTTCGGCCATAGAGTCGATCGTGTCTCTTTCGACTGGCTGCCCACACTTGAGGCAGTGAACGGCTCCGGTGCGTGCGAAGAGAATCCTTAGAAAATCATAGATTTCGGTGACCGTGGCCACAGTGGAACGGGGATTTTTTGTGACAGCTTTCTGCTGGATAGCAATGGCAGGCGTGATTCCATCTATAAGGTCTACATCTGGCTGTTCCATCCTCTCCAGGAACTGGCGGGCATAGGATGAAAGGGATTCGATATAGCGCCGCTGTCCTTCTGCATAAAGTGTATCAAAAGCCAGAGAGGACTTTCCAGAACCACTGACCCCGGTTACGATGATGAATGTATTCAGGGGAATATCCAGATTTATGTTTTTCAGGTTATGAACTCTGACTCCCCTGAGTATGATTTTCTTTTTCATTTGGTATTTACCAATTCTAGCTCGTAGTTTAGATCCTCTCTCTTTTTTTTATATCGGGAGTACTATATCATAAAAGAAATGGAGAGAAATGAATATTTTTATTGTTTTTAGTATAGCTTTAGCCCTTGCAATGGACGCCTTTGCCGTATCTGTTGGAGTAAGCCTCAGCCTTGAAGGGATAACGAAGAGGCAGACATTTCGGCTGGCGATTTATTTTGGCTTTTTTCAGTTCATGATGGCCATTGTAGGCTGGCTGGCAGGAAACAGTTTGCTAAAGTATATTCAGGCCGTTGACCACTGGGTTGCCTTTGGCTTGCTCTTATTTGTCGGAGTCAAAATGATTTATGAATCTTTCAAGCGCGGAAAGAAGACAAAAGAAGGAAACGTAAATGTTGACCCAACAAAAGGTTTCTCCCTGCTTACACTCTCTGTCGCAACCAGCATCGATGCTTTAGCTGCAGGCTTGAGCCTTGCCGCTCTTCATGAGTCAATTCTGTATCCTGCGGTTGTTTTCGGTCTTGTAGCCTTTCTGATGACTATTCTCGGCACAAGATTGGGCCCGCCTTTGGGACAACGTATCGGCAAAAGAGCCGAGCTTGCAGGGGGATTAATCCTGATTCTGATAGGGATAAAAATTCTCGCAGAGCATCTATAGAAAATATTTCTATGTCTTTTCAAGCCACTTTTCTTTTCCGAGTTTGGCCAAAACTTCGTAAAGAAGAGGCACAACAATCAGCCTTAGTAGAATGGCGAAAAAGAAGCCTCCTATATAGACTACAGCCGGCGGGCGATGGAGTTCTGCTTTTAAAAGATGATTCTTTAGGAATGGATATTCTTATCTGGGAAATCAGTGTATACAATAATTTTCTATGAGCAAAGAGAAGGGAATTTAGCGTAAATTTTTATCCCGCAGATAATCCCTGACCAGATTCTTTATACGGTCTGATTTTTTTTCTATTTCTGGGTTCTTACTGTTTATTATAATACAATCATTTAAGAAATATCCTGCCTTTTTCATTGCAATCCACCCGCATAATATTGCAAAATCTTCATTTTTTTGAATTTGTGATTTTATAAAATCTGATTTTTTGAATTTTTGATATATTAATTCTTGCTTGCCAATATACCATAAAAAATGTCCACCTTCATGTCCACTCGCATGAGTCTTGTTCGCCTCATTTAAATTCTTTTTTACTAAAATGATATATCCAAATCCTTTTTTTTCTGAGCATTCAGCATATAATACGCCACACCATCCATATCCCTTAGCATAGTCGGGATAGGGAGTTGACAGCCCGAACTGGTTTCTTATTTCATTAATCCTTTTAAAAATATCTGTAACTTCTTTTTCTTTTTTATAGAATTGATTTTTTTGAAGTGTTAATTCAACACCCAACTCTGGAATTTTTATATTTCCTGTAATAAAACCTTTGCTGACAAAGTAACTTTCCAGTAATTTTTCCGGTGAAATTTTAGCTTGAATATAAGCATCTGCAGAATGACTGTAAGATTCAGGAATCCGAGATGGAATGCCCCTGGATAAACTGACTTGTAAGCAGAGGACTCCTAACAACACCCCTTTTAAAATTCTTTCCAGCGCCATATTTGCTACATTCATTTTTTACCTTTCGGGAGAGCCGATCTTATGTGGCTTGCTATGACTTTCTCCATTTTTTGTTTGATGTTAATCAGGCGATGCATCTTTTATTTAGTTATCATAGGAAGAGATCGATGTCAAAAGCCAAAAGAATAAAAATTGCTTTGTAGACGCCAGGTGTATGAATACAGAGATGAATTAGGAAAAGAGAAACTGTCTTTTAAAACGAAAATTCAAAACCAGCGTAAAAAGATCTAGGTTTTGCCGGGCCGTAGACATAACCTGAATCCCTGTCTACCCCTTTATCAAGATCTTTTTGGTAAGAATCAAGCAGATTGAAGATTCCTATGTGGATTGAGAAATTATTGTATTCAGCAATGCTAATAGATTTGAGTAACCTTGCATTTACTACCCAAAAAGGGTGAGTAGTTTCCAATCTATCTTCCTCGATATATCCTGCAAAGTGAGGAGCTTTCATAGATCCTGTGTATTCAACGGAGAGATCAACATTTACCAGTTTATTGTTTTCATAACTTAAGCTGGAAAAGCCGTAAAAGTATGGAGTTCTGAAAAATTCTTTGGAGTTAAAATCCGGCTCTGGCTCGTCTAGCTTACTTCGCTGAAGAGTCCAGCCTGAATCAAGAGAAAGTTTTGGCCCTAAAGCCAAGCCTAATTTAATGGATAATCCATACACTTTTGATCCAGATCCATTTATTCTCTCTAAAATTCTGGCGTTTTCTATTCGACTTACTTCATGGAGGACAAAGGTATTTGTTAATTTGGTATAGAAGGCCTCTAAGCTAAATTGAATAAGGTTTCTTTTAATCTGTTTTCCGTAGTCAATGCCGCTACTTATACTGTAAGATTTCTCTTCTTTCAAATCCGGAGAATTTGTGATTATCATCCCTTCTCCACCAACCTGGGTTATATGTAAGTCTTCATCAAAAACCTGCGGAGCTCTAAATCCAGTTGAAAATGAAGTTCGGAAGCTCATCTCTTTCATGATGTTCACGAGGATGCTTAATCGGGGAGTAACGGTGATTTTATCCAGAGCTGAATGTTTATTTAGCCTTACTCCAGTTAAAATAGAAAATGTCTTGCCTATTTTAAAATCATCCTGAATAAAAAATCCGCTCTCATGATAAGTCTCTTCGATTATCCTGTTATATCCAATGGCTTCATCCTTGATTTTATCTCGTTTGTACTGAACTCCTACAGAGAAAACATGGCTTCCTGCTTGATAGTTAAGCTGAAAGTTGGAAAATAATAGAGGGTTTTTTGTAGTTCCGTACGCATTTGGATCTTTATGGCTACCATAATAAGTGTTCCTTTTGGCATCTACCAGAGAAAAAGAAAAGTTGTAGTGTATTTTTTCTGAGAGGGAGTGATTCCATTCGGAGGATATGCCTATCTGGTCTGTTTTTATCCATTCTGTTGTGTTAGTTTCGTGGGGAGGCTTATCAAAGAGATCTCCACCTCTTCTTTCTTCAAAAATTCTAAAAAAACCTAATTTAAGTTTTCCGTTTATCTTAGAAAAATAATTATAAAAGTTGAATCCAAAAGAAGTGTTGGATATAGTGCCAAGTTCAGAGAAAGCGTCTTGATTTAAGTCAATGGGGGCTCTTTTTTGGTATGTTGCAAATATAAAAGCCTTCGTGTTCAAATCTTTGGAGATAAGGCTCGAAAGGAGGCCAAGATTTGTGAAAGGCCCTCCTGAAATGGATTCTTGATGCAATTTTAAAGTGGACTTGTTTTCTCGAGGTTCTTTCGTTATAACGTTTATCACTCCAGCTACAGCGTTACCTCCATAAAGTGCTGATCCACCTCCTTTAACGATTTCAATCCTGTCAAGCATTAATGCAGGAATTTGCTCTAAGCCGTAGACCCCCGTCATAGCGCTGACTACAGGTGAACTGTCAATAAGGATTTGAGTGTATTTTCCTTCCATACCGTTGATCCGAACCTGAGTGAAGTTGCAATTTTGACAGTTGTTTTCGACTCTAACTCCTGTTGTCTGGCAAAGACTGTCAGCCAGGGTGGCTGATGCTTTTTTTTCAATATCTTTGTCGGAAATGATCTCAGTTTTTACAGATGTTTCAGCGTATAGCTTCGGTGTTCGGGTGGCTGTTACTACTATCTCCCTTGTAATTATTTTTATTAAGATGATATTGTAGTTGATTTTATTTTGTTTTAGATCAAAAAGGTCAGAGGAATAATCCAAGTATCCTTCTGCAAAAACCTCAATGTGATATTTGCCTGGCAGGATTTTTGTTATCTCAAAGTTGCCTGATTCATCTGATTCTGTGGATTTACTTATTTCTGGAATCAGGATGATTGCTTTTTTTACAGGATTGCGTTCCCAATCTTCAATATTTCCTTTAATGATAAGAAGCTTATTTTCTTCCTGAGGGTGTCGATTCCGGTTTTGGTTTGACTTTTGGGCATGAATGAGTGGAGTGGACACAAATATTAAGAAAATAATATTTAAAGTTAAAAGTTTTATTTTCATCTTTTCATCTCCTTTAAGCCTGTAATATGCTCTAAGAAATCATCCTTTAAGCTTGTTGGGATTTTAACCTGGAGAAACAGGCTTAATCAGGTAATCTTCTGGATGATTAGATTTGAGGAGGGGAGCGAGAGGTGGGTCCAATACTAAAAATGTATGTATAATTAAAGGAATGAAAAGTTTTCAGTATTTCCAAAATATTAAGCTGGGGAATGTGGAAAAAGTTGATCTGGTTTGTGGCCAAGGTTGATTTTTGGAAATGACAGGCTGGGCAGAAGTGATCGGGGAGAACGTTCTTTTCTGTATGAAAAAAGTTTATGAACAGGCTTACAAAAAGGAAAGTGAACAGAAAAACAACGTTGAGTGGCTTTTTGTATCTTAGAATCATGCTGTTTTGAATATAATATAAAGTAAAATGAGGAGAAAAGTCAAATTAAAAAAATTGGTGATGAGTCACTTTCTCCTGGAAATGTCAAATGTTGAGACCAGACCCGGCCCCAATCTTTCTTTTCATTTTTTAAAGAGTTAGTTTCACTCCAAAGTAAGTAGAAAAGCCTGCTGTTCCGTATCCTTTGATCACTTCGTATTCTTGGTTGAGGATGTTGTCGAGACGAGCGAATAATTGAATGTTTGCCATGATATTGAAGGATGCTGATGCACTGAGCAGGGTATAACCTGGAAGAGTCACCCGGGTTGCAGGCCATAAAGAATAATCCATGTCATCTCTTTCACCTACATAAATCATAGAGACAGAGATGTTGACCTCTTCCAGGAACCTGTAACTCAGATGAGTGGTGAATTTATCCTTTGGCCGTCTTAAAAGATAGATGTTTTTATCTTCATCTTTGGCTTCTGTTCTGGTATAAGAAGCTGAAAAAAGCAGGCTGTCTGTTGGACTGGTCTGTAAAGAAAGCTCTGCTCCCCTGGAAGAGGCTTCTCTAATATTGACATAGCCGAGGGCAGAATCGTAATCGATGAGGTTTTTATAGGTGTTGGAGAAATAAGCTGCACTGAATATCACCTTATTCTGGAAAAGACTCTGTTCGAGTCCTGCATCCCAGCCTGTCGTTTCCTCTGGATTTAAGTCTTCATTCCCGATAGGCCCCCATAGTGTAGCCGGCGCATAGAGCTGGTAGAGAGAGGGGGATTTAAATCCAGTGCCGTAGGTTGCCTTGAGTTTAGTTCCTGTTTTTTGGATTAAATAGGCAGGCGCGATGCGGTAATTGGTAGAAGACCCGGTCTGACTGTGGGAGTCACGGCGGATGCCCAGAGTTGCGAAAAATCGGCCTCCTACCCTGATCTGGTTCTGAAGATAAATTCCTGTGGTTTGGGCTTCCTGGAGGGGGAAAAGACTCGAAAAAGGGCCCCACATGCTCTCGGAGTGATATTCTGATTCACCCTGTTCATGCTGGTATTCCAAACCGAAAGTCAGGGTGTTTGTTTCATGAAGGAAAAGGTTATTCTGCCAGTCCAGTTTCCATAGCTTGCTTTTGTACTGGCTCTCATCTGAATCAAAGGGATGAATATCATCGGTTGGATTTTTGTATTTACGGTCATAATAAATAGAGGAAAGGTTTAGTTTTTGTTCCCAGCGATTTCCAAGGAGGAGTGTTCTCATCTGCCCCTTGAGGATTAAAGCATCGTAATTCTGAGTGTTGTTCGGGTCATCTCCGTAAGCTCCGGCGAAATTGTCGATGTCGATTTCTGTATCTACAGCTTTAACGGAAAAATCAAAGTCGAGATTATTGGAAGGACGATAGCCAAATCTTCCCGTGAGGGTTAGATTGCGGTAGCCGTCCTTTTCCTCGTTTCCTTCATAAGACGCACTCGCAGAAGAGAATCCATTCGTTTGAAGACGAGATATTCCAAGAGAATAATGAGCCTTGTCTGTTCCACCGTCTATTCCTGCAGTTCCGGCAAAAGTTCCGTATGAGCCGCCCTGGGTTGAAAGATGAAATCGGGGTTTTCCCTCTCCTTTTCTGGTGATGATGTTTATGATTCCTCCCATGGCATCCGAACCATAAAGGGTGCTCTGCGGACCGCGGAGTATCTCTATACGTTCAATGCTTTCGAGAGAAAGATGGGCAAGGTCGTATGAACGGGATGGCGATATAGGGTCGTTGAGCTCGACTCCGTCGATCATAAACAGAGTATGCTCTGAATTTGCACCTCTAAGAAACACAGAAGCAGCTCCGCCATTTGGTCCGCTCTGGATGACACTGATTCCCAAAACTCCCCGCAGGACTTCGACAACTGTGATTTTATTCATACGTTCTAGATCTTCTCTGGAGATGATCGTGACTGAACTTGCTATTTCTTTAGAGGGAGTCTCAATACGGTTGGCCGTAACGACAATATCATACTTGAGCGGCTTGATTTGGCCCTCCTTCTCACTGTTTTCTTGAGAGAAAAGACAGAAAGGAAGGACTGATAGGGCGAAAAAAAGGCAAAAGGCTTTTTTTAACATGAAGGGGACCTCCTCATTCATTTTTATTTAAATTTCAACATTTCTGTATTTTACATTTGAATTCATATCCGGTAACGAGATACCAGGAGATAGATAAAAAGCGGTCCTCCGACAATTGCCGTGATGATTCCAACGGGCAGCTCGGTTGGAGCCAAGACAGTTCGGGCAATGGAATCACATGCTGCCAGGGCTGCTCCACCGAGCAGGAAAGAACAGGGCAGGACTAGGCGCTGATCAAATCCACTGAGCCGTCTTACACTGTGGGGGATGATCAAACCAACAAAGCCGATGGGCCCCACGAGAGAAACGATGGCCGCAGTTGTGAGTCCGCCTCCGATGAATACATTCCTCTTGACATTTTTGACAGCAACGCCGTGCCCGAGGGCGATTTCTTCGCTGAGGGCGATGTGGTTGAGGTCATTGGCATGGAAAAACAGAAGTCCGAGCCCGGGAAAAAGCAGAGGACAAAGGGAAACCAGTTCCCCGTATCCGATTACATCAATTCCTCCCATCATCCAGCGCTGAAACATGACTATCGCATTCGGATTTGAGAGGTAGGTAAGAAGCAGGATGGCACCGCTGCAGATGATGCTGATTGTGACTCCTGCAAGAAGCAGCGTGTGCACTGCCATTCCCTGCGGGCGCTTGGCCAGAGAGTAGATCAAAGCCAGACATGCCGCAGAGCCTCCGAGCGCAAAGATTTGAACAGAACTCAGTGGACCCCAGACTACCCATAAAGAAGGAATAGATATTGTAAGAAATGCTCCGAGAGCAGAGCCTCCGCTCATCCCGAGGGTGAAGGGTTCGACCAGAGGGTTCCGGAAGAGAACCTGAAATGAAGCTCCTACAAGTGCAAGTCCTCCCCCCGCTAAAAGACCTAGAAGAACACGGGGAACTCGCTGGTGCCAGAAAATCTCGCCGTCTGGATTTATATCACCCTGAATAAAGTGTAAAACCTTGGCCACATCGATCGATTCCGGCCCTATCCAGGGAGATATCAGAGCGACTGCAAGAAAGACCATGCTGTAGAGAAGAATGGTTTTTATCTTCACTCTTTTTTCTCCGTAAAGATCCGGGGTAGTATGTAGGGCCGGTCGCTCTCGGGATGTTGTCCCATTAAGATATCTTTTCCATACACCAGGTGCATAGTCTCACCGGTAAGGACGTGTTTCGGCGGTCCTGTGGCGATACATCGGCCTTCCACCAAAAACATCAACCCGTCACTGAAAAGGGAGGCAAAATTGATGTCATGGGTTACAACAGCAACTCCCATTCCCTTTTTCGCCAGGATTCGCAGGAGACGGAAGAACTGAACCTGATAGTGGATATCCAATGCGCTTGTCGGTTCGTCCAGAAGCAGGATTTTCGGTTGCTGGGCAAGCACCGAAGCGAGGAAAGCCCGTTTTCTCTCCCCTCCCGAAAGATGAGAAAGAGGGCGTTTCCTCAGTGTATCCATTTCTGTGATCTCCAGACTGTATCGAACAGCGTCAAGGTCAGAATGGTCAAGCGATCCGAATCCTTTTGTGTGAGCATAACGCCCCATGCGGACCACGTCTTCGACAGTGAAATCATACAGGCTGGCCACTTCCTGGGGCAGATAACCCATATGTCTGGCGATGGTCAACCTGTCAAGGTTTTGAAGCTCCTGATTTTCCAGCCGGATTGCCCCGCGAAGGGGCTCCAGCACACCTGCTGCGATACGGAGCAAGGTGCTTTTGCCAGAGCCGTTTGGCCCGATAATGCCCAGGACTTTCCTGGATGAAAGAGTGAATTCTGAGATGTTGAGTTCCCAATCTGAACCGGGGAACCGGTGATATATATTATTGAGTTCAATAATTATCTTACCTGGTTTATTCATCGAATGCCTCTGGATGAATGATTTCCGCGAACCGGCGGGCGGTTTGTGTGATCCGGATGCTTGGAATAAGAAGAAAATCGTCGGTGAGAAAATGGATATTTCCCCTTCTGACAGCGGGAAGCATGGAGAGCCGCCCCCAATCTTTTCGAAGCAGCCTTAATTTGCGATCAGAGACTCCTCCGGGAAGAACCTCGATAAGCACTTCAGGCTGACGTTTGATGAGCGACTCCTTGGATATTTGAGGATAAGCTCCTGATGCATCGGCGAATATGTTTTCTCCGCCGGCAATCTCGATTAGCTCGTGAAGAAAAGTCCCCGGCCCGGTGGTCATGAGTCCTGTTAAATCTCCTGGTGTGTGAGCGAGAGTTAAAAATACCTTCCGGGTGGGAAGCCCCTGGATTTTGGCCTTTACGGCATCAAGGCCATCTTTAACCTCTTTGACCAATTTTGCTGCCTGACTCTCAGCGTTCAGTTCTTGACCGAGAGAAAATATAGCCTCTGGGATGTCTTTGAGCGTATCTATTTCCACAGAAAGAAGCCGGATACCCTCCTTGCGGCAGAGTTTAGCAACAGAATCGTGCTGGCCTTGAATGATAACAAGATCTGGCTGAAGCGCTATTATCCGCTCCCGGTTTGGGTTAAACATACCTCCGATCCTCACTTTCTCTTTAGCCTGTGGAGGATAGGTGCTGAAGTCGCTCACTCCGATCACTTCTTTACCACATCCAAGTGCAAAAACGATTTCCGTTACGCTGGGAGCAACACAGATGATCCGGCTCACCTTTCTTCTTGGGGCCAGCATTTTTTCATATGGATTGGATGCCTGGCTTGATTTTGTATGGCTTTCTTCGAGAAGCCAGAAGGAAAAGGATACGATAAGTCCTAAACCGGCGAGGATCAGGACAAGAAATATCGGTTTATTCCGTAAATCCAGCATTTTAGACTAGTACCTTCCATCATAACGAAGAGCTTTGTGCACGAAGGTATCCCTGCGGAGAATAAAGGGAGGAGTAGATAACTCCGGACGTCGATAGGAGCTTGGGAATTCCTCTTTTTTATCTTCGAATCGCGGAGTTTTTTCTCTCACCGTTCACCTCGTGGGGTGCGAGATTATCTTTCAAGCAGGTCTTCTGGCTTCCGGATCGTCCTACTCGCTGCTCCTTCCCATCCCGGTTGTCGGGACAGTGGTTTCCTGCAGCTTTCGTCCCCCTGACTAATCTGAGTCAGGGCCTGCCTAACGACAGGCGGTTACAGAGGCGGGTCCACTGCTGATTTTCACAGCATTCCCTTTTTATCCTCTTTCAAGGAACCTGAAAGATATCTGCGTTTATTCACGCCCAAAAAAAAATCAACCTGATTATTACTGTATTTGGTTCTTTTGTCAAGAGTGCTCAGGCTAAGTGGATTGAGAAAAGGCTGCCCTTTTCTCTGGAGAGAAAATAGGCAGCCTTTAAAGGGGATGAATTAATAAATAGGGGAATTTATCTTAAACTCCCTGGAAAAAGGAGGGGTAAAAAGGAGGGACGCTCTTCTATTTCGTTCTTCTATCCTCTTCATCTTTGCTCTCCATATATAAATACGTGCAAAACTGCAAAAGAGTTGCAAATAGAGAAAAAAAAGATACGATTTTTTACTTTTAGTCTCCCTTTTAAGCTAACATTAAAATTATATCATAAAAATAAAACAAAAATCAACAATTATTTTTATTTTTTTTTAAATGGGCTGTTTTGCCTCTTATTTTCATGTCTTTTGCTCTAATAAAGGGAGTTTTGACGGTTTTTTCTGTTGAACGTGAAGGCAATTTGCCTGAGTTCTTGATTCTAAAGAATATAGGCAGGAATTCAATGGGAAAATGATGCTCGAAGGATAGATTTTTTTTGCGATTTTCCTAAAAGCAAAAAAACCTGACCTCGCTTTGACTTGAAGATTGTTATTTTTTAGAATGACTGAGGCAAGGAAAGCCTATGAGACATATTTTTTCCCCGGATAAAAAGGAGCGATCAAATGGATAAGACAGAATTTAAGGAATTTGGCTATAAATTTGTCGATTGGGTATCTGATTACTTGAGCGGCATAGAAAAACTCCCTGTTCTCTCCCAGGTTAAACCAGGTGAAATCAGCGGCAATCTTCCCCAAAAACCTCCAGGCCGTGGAGAGTCAATGGAGGAGATTTTCCGCGATTTTCAAGAAATCATTCTTCCGGGAATAACTCACTGGCAGCATCCTTCCTGGTTTGCCTATTTCCCTGCCAATAACAGCCCCCCTTCTGTTCTGGCAGAGTTGCTGACAGCAGGCATTGGTTCTCAGTGCATGATCTGGCAGACCTCTCCAGCCGCGGAAGAGCTTGAAGAGGTCGTTATGGACTGGCTGCGCCAGATGCTGGGCCTTCCGGAAGGGATGGCTGGAGTTATCCAGGATACGGCATCTACAGCGACCTTGTGTGCCCTTCTCACAGCCAGAGAAAAGGCAACAGGTTTTGAGTCGAACCGGGGTGGACTGAAAAAGCCTCTCATTGTTTATGCTTCAGAAGAGACCCATTCGAGCATCGAGAAAGGAGCGAAGATTGCCGGATACGGGAGCGAGAACATCAGATATATCCCAACAGATGAGGACTTTGCCATGGTTCCGTCGCTTCTGGAAGAAGCCATAGAGGAGGATAAGAAAAAAGGTTTGCAGCCGGCTTGTGTCGTAGCTACTCTTGGAACGACATCCTCCACAGCCATAGATCCTTTGCCTGCAATGGGCGATATCTGCCGCCGCCATGACGTCTGGCTTCATGTGGATGCTGCCTTTGCCGGAACAGCCGCTATTTTACCTGAGAGTAAGTGGATGCTTGAAGGAGCAGAACACATAGACTCTTTTGTTTTTAATCCCCATAAATGGATGCTGACGAATTTTGACTGCTCGGCTTACTTTGTCAAAGACCCGGGAGCTCTGATTCAGACCTTTGAGATTCATCCGGAATATTTAAAAACCGGGAAGGACAGCGAAGTGAAGAATTTCCGTGATTGGGGCATCCAATTGGGAAGAAGGTTTCGGGCGCTTAAACTGTGGTTTGTGATACGCTCCTACGGTGTGGAAGGCCTTCAGGAGATAGTGAGAGGGCATATCCGCTTGGCCAAGATGTTCAAGGGATGGGTGGAAGAGCATGAGACTTTTGAGCTCATGGCACCAGTACCCCTGAGTTTGGTCTGCTTTCGTTTGAACGGCGGCAGGGATGAGGAAGATCTTAATGATTTAAACCGACAGTTGCTTGAGAGCCTGAATAGAACCGGAAAGATCTTCCTGACGCATACAACCTTAAGGGGAAAATATGTGCTCCGGATGGCGATCGCCTCCAGAACTACAAAGGAAGATCATGTTAAGGAAGCCTGGGAGCTGATTAAGAAAAAGGCAGAAGAAGTGTCAAAATGATTTCTGAGAGGAATAATATAAAATTTAAGATCGATGCCAGCATCTTCGAGAGGTTTCCAGGATTGAATGTAGGCGTTGTTATTGCCAAGGGGATCAATAACTCAGGGACAAACGAAAAGATCATACGATTGATCCGGGAGAAAGAACTGGAAATCAGAGAAAACTATAGCACAGAAACCCTATCCCAACGCTCGAGGATCGATTCCTGGAGAAAAGCCTATTCCTCTTTTGGAGCCAAGCCCAAAAAATATAAAAGTTCTGTTGAGAGTCTTTACCGCATGATTTTAAAAGGTGTTGATTTAAGGCCTATCAATAAAATCGTTGATGTTTACAATTACATTTCCCTAAAGTACATGATACCTGCTGGAGGGGATGATCTGTCCAAGGTTGAAGGCGATATCATTCTGAAATTCGCACATGGAGACGAACCTTTTACTGCTCTCAATTCCGAGGAGAGAGAGTCTGCTAAGGAAGGTGAAGTTGTTTATACAGACACCAAAGAGGTGCTGTGCAGAAGATGGAACTGGAGGGAGTGTGACAAGACAAAGATGACAGAAGAAACAAAGGACGTTGTTCTGGTTGTGGAAGGTCTCCCTCCCGTGACAGAAGAAGATGTGCAGAAGATAGTGGAAGAGTTAAGCGCGCTTGTAAAGGAATACTGCGGTGGCGAGACTCGAATGGTCGTTCTCAATGAAGCGAAAAGAGAAATTGAAACACTGTGACTTAGAGGGCGAAGTCTATTCTGCATCTACTTTATTCTGGCATTTCTGCTGATTTTTTCTAATAACCGCGAATTTTTCGTTGACAGGGTATGTTTCTTCTATCTATTATTATCTACAGAGCAGGTCAGAAGGTGGGAATAGAATAAAAATGAGCCGAACTCAATACAGTCCCAAAAACCAATATTTAAGGGGGGAGCAAAATGAATAACGGAATTTTTGATAAATTTATAAACATGCCTCGATATGCGCCTGCAATTTTTGCTGCCTTTCTATTTTTCTTGTCGCTATTATTTATTCGGGATTTAAGTAGTAGCATGAGAGAATACCTGATTCCTTCGTTACTGCTTTATGCGTTGGGTGCATCTCTACTCGGGTCCTTCCATCGTCTTTTAGGCTTGCACTATGTGGGGCCAGAAAAACCTAACAATGAAATGACGATACCGGCGATCTGGAAAATTGTCATATGGTCGTTGCATGGAGCATGGTTTGCCGCATTTGTTTTTTATAATTTCAGCAGGAGTGCTTTATAAAAAAACTCTAAGATAGATTTTAGGAAGCAATAAATTTCGCGTTGAGATAGAAGAAAAAAAGAGTTTATTGATGTATGGCTACTCAGATATTTAAGTTGAACAATTGATCAAAGATGCGGTGGCATTATTGGGGATTATTGGGTTGTTATGTCTAATTTAATTTTGGGGATTTTATAGGAGGCGAAAATTATGAGTATGACTTGGGGCGATGTAGACTTTGAAATGTATATGTCGGATGTTGCTCAGGAGGAGTTTGAGGCAGAGATAGCAGCAAAGGTTATTGCAGATCTTCCTTTAGATAAAATTCGTGATTATCTAGGAACATATGGAGATGCCATAGAAAGTAGAGTAAACAAATGTGTCTTAGAAGCGAAAAAATTAGAAGAAATAAAATATTATGGATTATCATTAGTCAGGGCTGTTACTGCCATGGAAGTTATTATCAGGTATTTTGTTTTGCGTCCTCTTCTTGAGGGTGCATTTTTGGCTGATAAATTAGCCGGCATAATAATTCAGAGAATTTTACCTAATCGATCATATTCAGATAGAGGTTTATTGATTGATTTAACTAAGCACTTGAAAATCCCTTTAACAGATTTGAAGCTGTCGGATGATAGTAAATTATGGGCCACTTTTAATGAAAAAATAGTATTTAAAAGGAATCGTGTTGTTCACAGAGCAGATGACATTGAAAAAAAATATGCATTGCTCGCGATTGAATGTGTAGATATTTTCATGTTGCATGTTATTGCGCCGATAGCAAAAAAATTTGGTATGGGTTGGCCAGATACACGCGTGTGGCACGAATTTAACTATACTAATGAAACAGGTGTTACCACGCATTTTAATTATAAGCCATCGAATCCATTTGAGTAATTAACTTCCGATTTTTCATTCAATAAACTATATGCCTGGGAACACTAAAAACGTTTTAGCTTTTATGATTTCTTCCATATGTTTTTGGATTTTGTAATGAAGCAAGCCTTATGATTCCAATCCTATAAAATGGTAAAATAATAAGATAATGGAAATATGGGGATTTTGCTTAGGCATTGCTATTATAATGACTTTTATATTATTGATAAACTTCTGGGGCGATGACCAAAAATTTGATACAAAGAAAAAGAAAGCTAAAGATTTATGTTGGACTATTCTCGCAATCTTTTGGTTTATTCTCATAATTTCAGTTACAATAAAAACTTGTATATATAAATTATCCAGCCGATTTCCTATAGGCTAAGCAAAAGGGGAAAAGAATTTTTATTTTTTGGACTAGACTTATATAAAAAGGTAAGAACAATGCCGAAACAACCCGATAAAGGGTTAGTATTATTATGAAGACAGAATTGAACAAAAGTTTATTCTCAAAACTGGCTTGGCCAAAAAGCAGCAAAATTGAAGTATTGGCAGAAATCCTGCCAGAAGATTTGCTGAGAAAGCGAAGCATATCCTAATCCTGCATACACATGATAACTAGTGCGGAAACTGTTAGTAAAGCAACCTGCAGGTCTGCCATGAATGTTGAGAATAAGCGGAATGTGTGTTCCTTTTTGGTAGACGCAAGTGACTTAAAATCACTCGGGAACTTGCTTCCGCACCAATTCGAGTTCGGACTTCGGCTCCATTTTGTGTTAAATATATTCCCGGGAGGATGTTTGACAACGATAGTTGACTGGACATCTTCCCCAATGTCATCTTTTGTTGACACTTTTAGGAAGAGAGGCTGGGTCGTAGCTTACGCATTCCAGGGAGTATTGGGTCTGAGAGATATGCTTCTATATTCCGGCCAGGAACTTCTGAGTTCGGTGAGGCATTCGAGACCATGCTCATGCATGTACTTCTCTATCAGCTAGAATAAATAGAATGGGGTACAATACCATCTATTAATCAGAAAAAGCGAATTGTATTGTGATTCTTATTTTTTAAATTCAGTGCTCCAGCGCAGTTTTTCTTCCGGATCGACAAAGCGGAGGTAGAAACCCCAGCCTCCTCCGCCCTGGAGAACTTTCACCAGCAGTTTGTTCCAGCCTTGTTTTAGTTCTACAGGAACTTTATCCTGGTCGGGGTAGGCTCCCCGGTAAGCCGGGTTGGAGTGAACAAGCTTCTCATTTAACCAGATTCGGACGCCGTCATCGCTACCGACGAGCATGAGTGCTTCATGGTTTTTGGATGAAAATACATACACCAATCCGTAGGCAATGGTTCTTTCATTCGGCTTAAGGAGTTGTGTCAGGGGGATAAATCCCGATTCTTCCGCCTGAATTTTTTTCCAGCCGATTGTTTTGTTTTCTTTTCCCCGGTATTTTTTACCAGAGAACGCCGTAAAG
>JAGLWV010000380.1 GCA_023133225.1 Candidatus Aminicenantota bacterium
GGCATCAGAAAGAATATCGGAGGTATAGAGGTAGGAATTGCCATAGGTTATACATTCTAAGAGTTGTTGATGATGAATTGGGAAATCAAATCCAGCATCTTCTCGAAATGCTTGGGATTAGAATATCCGTGATCAGCTCCTTCGATGATTTCCAGCCTGCAGTTTTCGATCAGGCTTGCCGTTTTTTTACTTTGTTCAACAGGGACGGTTTCGTCTTTATCTCCGTGGACGATTAAAGCCGGAAGCTTGATTTTTCTGGCGGATTCGTATCCTTTTATTTTTTCAGCATCTTCACAAAAGGAATAATTTAACCTGCGTTCTCTCTCATTTCCATTTGTAAAATAGATAAATCCCTTTTCTTTCCAGGAGTCTCTTTGTTGCTTATCCTGCTGGGCAATTGACATATCAGAATAATCCGAGACGGGAGATTTTAAGGCCAGGACGTATAAATCAGCCGTATTTGAGGCTGCGATTATGCTGGCCAATCCCCCGAAACTCGAACCGACAAGGCCCATTTTTCTGTATCCGGAGTCCTTCAAGAATCGAATTGCGTTCAGGATGTCATCGACCGCCTCGGAAGTTGTTACCTCCTCGAACTTCCCCTCACTTTCTCCATGTCCGAAAAAGTCGAATCGAAAAGAGGAGATCCCGTTCTCGTTTAAAATATTCTCTAACCGTGTGTAGGTGTTTCCATCCTTGCCGGTAGTAAATCCATGACAGAGAATGATAATTGGTTTCCCTTTATCCGGCATCGGATTTGATAATATGGCACACAATTTGTTTCCTTTGCTGTTTGTAAAAAAGAGTTTTTCTTTTATGGAACTGTTCAGGAAGCATTATATAATATGCCTGAAAGCATTACGAGCAGCTAGGGAAATTATTTGAGAAATAATAGGAGAGCTATGGCAAAGTGGTATTTCTTTTGATACACTCTTCCCGGTGTTGGATCAATCCCGGTCTTGTTTAATGTGATTTTTTCAAGTTTTATCAGGTTATCAGAAATCCAGATATATTTTTAAAATAAATACAAAAAGGAGAGTACAATGAAAAAAAAGGTTTTCGTTATTCTTGTCTTATGGATGGTTTTAGGTGCTTTGGTTTTTAATGGGTGTAAAGGCAAGCTCCCTGTATTAGAAAAGGAGAAGGCCATTGATTTAGTAGAGAAGATCAATGCTGTCTCCACAGGATTTCAGATAGGAGCTGACATATCTGATGTAGAGATAAATGCAGACCCCAAAAGTTCTAAGAAAGCTCCCCGGTATTTTATTACTCTTCTCGGGCCGAAGCTAACGTTTGATTCTTCAGTCTATAAAGAAATTAATTATCCCTTTCCGGAATTCGTCTTAAATTTCGACTGTGAAAAAATGGTTCTTCATTACGGGCCAGAGGACAACTATCTGGGGCTTGCTTCTGTTTCTGGACTGAATTTTGAGCTGAATACCGATGAAATGTTGATCCCGTCAATAGAGAAAATGAGGGAATCAGGAAAGGAAATTCCCAAAACAGTTTTAAAATTTAATTATGGCGAGTTGTCTCTGGATAAATTGGATATAAGCCCCTTCCTGGAAGAAAAGGTCACACTCCTTGAGCTGATCATGAAAGTGGCTTCCTTGAATAAATCTCTCAAAACGAAATTGGAAAAACTGAATGTGGAGATAATCTCAGAATCTAAAGAGAAAGGCACAAGTCAGATGAATCTTTCAGTAAACAGCATCCAATCAGGCCAGGATACCACCGCTGATTTAGTTACACTTATGTTCAGCCAGGCTGAGGAAAGCAAAGGAAAATTGATCGAACTTTTAGAAGAACCCAGAACGCTCTTTGATGTTTTTATAGATGCCGAAGGTCTATCCTTTTCTTTCAAAAAAGAGGGAAAGGAAAAGACAGAAGTTTATTTGGATAAGATAAAGCTTAGTGAATATCTAAAACCCTCCAAGGAGAAAGGATTTTATAATTTTGGAATTGCTTTAGATCTTCAGGGTTCGAACTTCATCTCCCCGGAAAACAAAACTCTTGAAACTCTGGGAAAAATCAAACAGTTCAAAAAAGAGTTCAATGTTGACCATATATCGCCTTCTTTGCTCCAGACTTACTTCG
Source organism: Candidatus Aminicenantota bacterium (assembly GCA_023133225.1). Classification (GTDB taxonomy): domain Bacteria; phylum Acidobacteriota; class Aminicenantia; order Aminicenantales; family Aminicenantaceae; genus JAGLWV01. Next base: position 2,098 of record JAGLWV010000380.1, read on the forward strand.
AATTTATTAAAAAAACCCAGTCTCTTCAAATGGAAGGTTCAAATGAAGCTTCACCGGATATGGCTGCTTTCGGATTAAGAATGATGACTGAAGTCATTGAATCCAAGCTCGTCATCAGCTTTGCGCTTTCTCCCCTGGAACATCATTTTGGAAAATTAGAGGTTGAAGGGAAATTCGATGTTCAGGGGGTGACAACCCCTCCTCCAGGACAGGCAACGGCGACTCTTTATGATCTTGCCGGACTCGAGGATAGAATTCTAAAAGAAAATATTTTCCCTGAAGAAGCGGTCAGAAAAATTATGGCTTTTATAAGTAATTATTTCGTCCAGGACAAAAGGGGCAATGGCAAACTGATGTTCGAGGTTCGGGAAGAAGAGCCATATATTTTCCTGAACGATGAACCAATTAAAATTGGGAAATAAACGCCTGTCTGCTTCTTTTTTCAGGTTGAGTGGAAATAGCTCTCTAAAATCATACATATAACGCAGGAGAAAAAAATGAGCTCTTTTCTTGTTATGGGAGCAGGAAAGATGGGGATTGTCCTGGCTAAAGACCTTATTGAAGCGGATGCACAAAACACAGTCACTCTTGTTGATATCAATTCAAAGCAGTTGAAAAAGGCTGAGAATTTTATCCGGAGTGACAGGCTTACTCCACTTCAAAGAGATATGGAGAATACAAAACAGAGAGAAGGAATGTTTACAGGACATGATATTGCTTTGTCAGCCCTTCTCCATAAACACAGCTTCATGGCTTTAGAAACAGCTGTTCGTAAGGGTGTTCATTTAGTGGATTTAGTAGGGGAGAAGCCTCTGGAGCGTCTTGGATACGATGAGGAAGCAAAGAAGAAAGGGATTACTCTGATTTCCGGTTTGGGAGTCTCTCCCGGCATCAC
>JAGLWV010000381.1 GCA_023133225.1 Candidatus Aminicenantota bacterium
GGCATTCCGAAATAGTCAATGGACAGATCACGTCCCGAAAGAGAGCTGAACAAAGGTAGTACGAGATGGGCCAGCAGTACGGCCACAAACATAGAAAAAAGACTGTAGATCAGCGACTCACCTAAAAACTGCCGGATGAGTTCCTTTCGTTCTGCGCCGATGACTTTCCTGATACCGACCTCTCTTGCCCGGAGAGCCGACCTGGCTGTGGCCAGGTTCATAAAATTGATGCATGCGATGATAAGGATAAAAAGCGCAATAGCGGAAAAAATATAAATGTAAGCGATATCACTGTTTGCCCCGATCTCATTCTCCATGTGTGAATGGAGATGGATTTTTGTTAAGGGCTGAAGAAAAAAATCGATTCTTCCGCCAATGGCTTTTAATGCTGTTCCCATATGTTTGTCGATAAGATCCGGAAATTTATTTTCAAGCTCTTTGGGCTTTATACCTTCCTGAAGGAGAACGTATGTGTATAAATTGAAGCTTAGCCACACCTCCATGGCATCTCCTCTTTGTGCATAGAGTGATTCGAATGAGCAGAGTATGTCGAATGTAAAATGGGAGTTTTTCGGGACGTTTTCGACCACTCCTGTGATCGTATAGTCAAATTGATTGTCGACCTTCAAAATTTTGCCAATGGGATCTTCATCGCCAAAATATTTTTTTGCCGTATCTTCGGTCATGACTAAGGAATAGGCTGTTTTTAAGGCGGAGTTCGGATCACCTTTGATCATCGGAAATGTGAAGATATTAAAAATGGAGTTGTCCACAAGAACAACATTCTCCTCGAAAAACTCTATATCCCTGTCTTTGACGGAAACTTTACCCATTCGTTGAAATCTGACAGCATCGAGGATTTCCGGGTAATCCTGCACAAGAGCCGGCGCGGCGGGAGCTGTGCAGATGGGCATGAGGATCTGATTCCCTCCGAGGCTGGCGTCTAATCCCAGCCTATAGATACGGTCCGAATTTTTATGATAGCGGTCATAACTGAGTTCGGTAGTAATAAACGAGATAATCAGGATGCAGCAGGCCATACCTATGGCGAGTCCTGCAATATTGATAAAAGCGTAGGTTTTGTGTTTTTTTACATTTCTGAACGCAATCTTTAGATAGTTCTTAAACATTTATCTTCTCCTTGGTCACTCTTAATAAGATATACGAAAATTGGATGCAAGAAGTTTACCCTTAATCCTACATTTTCTTTTGTCATGATAGCTTTGCAAGCCTCCCCCTAAATTAGTCACGACTGGTCCATACGTTTATGTGCGGAATCCGATGCTGACTGGCGGCTTTTTGAGATTATTTCATGAGCTGATTAAAGATGTCATGTTTATTTTTTGTTCATTCTCACGGGTTTTCCGGCAAGTTTGCCGTTATAATTGCCGTCCTCGATGGCAACTTCCCCATTTATGACTAGAAATCGAATTCCGACACTGTATTGATGGGGATCTTGATACGTGGCTTTATCCGAGATCTCATCTGGGTCGAACACCACTATATCTGCGGCATACCCCTTTTCGAGTTTTCCCCGGTCGTCCAGATCCAGAACTTCTGCGGGGAGGGCAGTTGCCGCTCGAATGGTTTGTTCCATCGTGATTATTTTATCCTCAATCACGTATTTGCGGATCTTTCGCGTGAACGTTCCATAGCTTCGTGGATGAGGAAAACTGCTGCCCGGAACCTGAATGTTCCCATCAGAGCAAGTCATGACATACGGCCTTTTCATGAAGTATTCAAGGTCAGATTCTGTCATGTTGAACGAGATGACACTTGGGCTGCCTTTCAGGACAAGAAATATTGCTGCTTCGACCACAGGTTTCTTCATCATCCTGCTGATTTCCAGCAGGTTTTTCCCATCAAAATCTCTGTTTTTCGGAAAGGAAACAATTACCAAAGACTCTGGCCCACCCCGTCGGTCAATATTATCTGCAATCTCCCTTTTTATGCGGGGCAAAAGCTTAGAGTCACTCAACCGGTTTTTCATCTCGCCGCCGGCCTGGACCCACCTCGGAATAACGGCGGCAGAAAGTCCTGTACTCGAAGCCATATAGGGATACTGGTCAGCATAAACCTTCACGCCTCTTTTCCGTGCATTTTCGATGATTTCACAGACTTCAACGGATTGCCCCCACACGGGTTTGCCGAGTGCTTTGATGTGCGAAATTTCGACCCGAATACCTGCCTGTTCTCCGACTTCAATAGCTTCCTTTACAGATGCCTTTAATCCGATAGTGTAATTGCTCTCATCGCGAATATGTGAGGCATAGATTCCATCAAAGTCTTTGACGGTCCGTGCCAGCTCGATTATCTCTTCTGTTTTGGCAAAACTACCGGGAGTATAAAAAAGACCGGTCGAAAATCCAGCCGCTCCTCCTTCCATAGCATGGGCAATAAGCTTTTTCATCTCATCAAGCTCATCTGGAGTCGGTTCCCGGGCGTCTAGCCCCATCACGGCTCTCCTGACAGTTCCATGTCCGACTAAATGGATTACATTTGGACCGGTCCCCTGTGATTCGAGCATGTTAAAAAATTCCTCTACATGATATGTTCCGCCACCGCAATTGCCAGTCACAACCGTTGTGACGCCCTGAGTGAGATAGTTCTTTGCATTTTTCAGTTCGTCCACTTGAAGACCACGGTCACAATGGGTGTGAATGTCGATAAATCCTGGTGCAACAAGCAATCCTTCCGCATCGATATTCATATTTCCTGTTGTCTTGATGTGTCCGATGGTGCGTATGAACCCGTCCTTTATACCGATATCTGCCTTAAACGGAGCTGCTCCAGTGCCATCGTATACCATC
>JAGLWV010000382.1 GCA_023133225.1 Candidatus Aminicenantota bacterium
ATTTTTCTTATTTTATGTCGACCTTTAAAACGACTGCGGCAGCCGTATCCCCAGCAGCGCAGCCATCAAACAGGCCATATCCTCCTCCTAAAAGCACCAGCTCTTCGATCAACTCAATAATGAGCCGCGCACCGGTAGGACCCTGGGGATGTCCCCAGACAAGAGAACAGCCATAATTGTTCATATCTTCAACCTTGAGCCCCATTTCCCTGCAGAAATAGACATCATTCACTGCAAAAGGCGTGTGAGTTTTAATGGCCTTGATATCCTTGATTTCTAACCCTGCCGATGAAAGGGCTTTCCGGGCCGCGGGAACAATAGCCAGGGCCATAAAACTTCTTTTTGCTCTTGCTTCAGCATATGAGAGAATCTGAATCTCGATATTTCTATCCCGGCTGAGCTCTCTCGCCTTTTCCCGGGTAGTAATGACAATACCGGCATTCCCATCCGCAGGGTATGTTTGCGTTCCAAAGGTCACTGTTCCATTTTCGAGCACGGGCCTCAGTCTGGCCAGTCCTCCAGCCGTCGTAGGAAAAACTCCTTCATCTCCAGTCACTGTTGCTAAAACTTTTCTACCGGAAGCATCCTTAGCATCAATCGGGACAACCATAAAGCGGTTGAGAAAAGCACTGTTATCTTTAAGCGCATCCTTGTACTGGTCAGAGCGCAACAGGGCCACTTCATCCTGTTCTTCTTTCGAAATACCGGCTTCCTCTGCAACGTTTTCCGCAGTCTCGATCATCGCATTTTTGGCATAGGGGTCATAGCCAAAATTGTCCCAAACCCAATCTTCCTTATCCCCCGTTCCTCCTACTCCCATAGGGTTGGGGTAATAGATATGTGGCCCATTACTTGTCCGGTCACAGGTGACGACAAGAATGGTCTCATTGTTCCCTAGCTCTATCTCTTCAGATGCACCTGCCACACATCTTGCGGAAGTTGCGCAGGCCTGACTGATCATAGGTCCTGTGATTCCTGCAGTTCCGATCATGCCTGCCACCCATGAAACCCCGTAGAAACTGCTCTTCTGCGGTATTGTCATTCCCAATATGATTTCATCGAATACCGCTGGCGAGATTCCCCGCCCGGCTAAAGCTCCTTTACAGACTTCGGCAGCGAAGACCATTGAATGCAGGTGCGCAAAGCTTCCCTGCCATCTACAAAAAGGTGTACTCCAGTATGCATCATAAGGAATAAAAGCATGCTCATATGCCATTTTTACCTCCAGTTCTAAGTTGCAGTTGTTTCATACATTTCTCCTGAATCAAACATGGGCAAATCCGGCATTCTGTTTCGGGCCGAATCTCATGAATGTCTCCATCCCGATTCTCGTATCCTTGGTCTTCAAACACTCTCCAAAGGTTCTGGCTTCAAACCTGAGCCCTTCTTCAAGAGTCATTTTTGCTCCTTCAAGAATTGCCTTTTTCAGTATTTCATCGATTTTTCGAGAAAGATGCCCGATATCAACTTCAGGAAGAGATTCAGGGATCTCTATTGGCTCTTTATTGATGGGTGGAATGTTTACTTCGCCCGAAATCACCTTCCTGGCAAAGGCAATACCTGCTTCCTTTATATCCCCCTCCACTTCTTCCTGTATTAATCCTATCTTTAATGCCTCTTCAGAAGATATCGGATTTCCTGTGCGAAGAAGAGGCCATGCTCTGGCAAGCCCCACAAGTCGAGGAAGCCTCTGGGTCCCGCCGTAGCCTGGAATGATTCCCAGCTTGGGTTCTGGCTGACCGCACAAAACCCTGAGTCCTTTCCTGGCAATCCTCGCCGTACAGGCCATGGCCAGCTCATTCCCTCCTCCAAAGGCAAGGCCATTCATCGCGCAGACGACAGGTTTGCCGAGGTTCTCGATTTGAATAAGTGTCTCCTGGCCTCTCAGCGAAAGAGCCTCTCCTTCATCAGGTATTTTTAATCGAGCAAGCTCATTAATATCAGCGCCAGAAACAAAAGCTTTTATGCCAAAACCTGTAAGAACCACGCCTTTTATCCTGTTGTCTTCTTTTATTTCGGAGAATACTGTCTGAAGCTGGCGCATGATCGAAGAATTCAGAGCATTCAGTGTCTTTGGCCGCCTTATGGTGACAACAGCCACATCATCCCTGTCCTCTCTAAAGACCAGGGGAATATCCCACGGTTTTCCTGATTCGGCCTGTTTGACCAGGACCTCAGGAACAACGAAATCTGGCCATTCTTTTGCATAAGCCTTAACAAGTTCAAGAGCTTTATCAACTCCGAGCTTATTCATCATCTGGAAAGGCGGGTTGACTACAAGGGCACTCTCCACCGCCATTTCCAAATCTCCGATACTGGAAATCCCGGAGTCGAGTATTTCACACACAAGGCCAAAATAAGCCCCTCTTATCAGGTCGGATACTGTCTCGAAAGCCTTCTCCCTGTAGGCAGCTTCTTCACCTAATTTAGGAGTATCCCATTGCTTTCCAGATGCGAGCAGGCTTTCCAGGATAACGGGCTTGCGGTACCAGGGGCTAATTTTGCTGTGCATCTTAGTGAGGCCGTGATCTATTATCGGATTTCCGCCTGTGAGATTCATAGCCGTAAAGGGGCCTACTCCAAGTCCCAGAGCTCTCTGGGCCATAGAATCTAATTCTTTAACCGTTCCTATCCCTTTTTCCACCATAAAAGCAGAAGCTAAGAAAATTCCCTCAAAGATCGGGTCTATTGCATACCCGTAACGGCTTTTAACTTTGATGGGAGCCTTTCCGATCTGTTCATAGAGCTTCATCAGAAAGCCCACGACGTCGGATGAGGTGTCTTTTCCTGGAACAATTTCTACGATAATACTTCTTTCAGCGGGAAAAAAATAATGAATGACCAGGCACCTCTCTCTCTTCTTGATCTTTTCAAAGATGAGTTCAGGTTCCATATGTGAAGAGTTTGAGGCAAAAATCGTTGTCTCAGGGCAGATCTTCTCCAGCTCAGAGAAGATCTTGCCTTTTATGCCAATATCTTCAGTGGCTGCCTCAATCACAAAATCCACTCCCTTTAGCTGCGAATAATCCGAAGTCCACGAAAGATTGTTAATCATCGACTCTGCCTCTTCCTTCTTGAATGCCCCGGTTCTGACCCCTCTCTTTACTTTTCCCTCAACCCGGCTCTCTCCGGACTTGAGTGCCCGCTCAGCTACATCAACGATTATGACAGGAACTCCATATTTATGGAGAACCTTAGTGAAATACAGGGCAATATCCGGTCCGATATTCCCAGATCCGATCACTCCTATCTTATTGATGCTTCTTCCAAACATTTCTAACGCCATAAAATTCCTCCTGATAGATGACTCTCAGCTAAAGCGACATATACATTTGTATTTTTTAACCTTCACAAGGGATAATGTCAAATGTATTTTGAGAAGAGTCTGCATTACTATTTCTGTGATTGGAGGCAGAGTGAAGAGAGGGACGTTCCC
>JAGLWV010000383.1 GCA_023133225.1 Candidatus Aminicenantota bacterium
TTGGCAGAGTTGTTTTATACAAGAAATAACCATCCTTACTGAATATATCCACCTCTTTTAGCTTGACGTCTTCTTCACGCCATGTTTTGTTAGTTTGGACATAAATTCGACCTTTGTTATCTGAGAAAATTGAATAATAAAATGGTTGGAAATCCCCTAGATTCATTTCTTTTAGTCTACGCCTCTTTGCTGCAGGAAACTTGCGAAAAGGTTCTTCTTTTGTAATTTTATAGAGCAGTTGACCGTTTTTGTCTATTACACTCAAATCATACTTTTCCGAATAACCATACACAAAAATCTGGTTATTAATTTTTGAAATTAATGATTTTTTTTCCCATCCTGTTGTTGACGTCACAATTCCACCTCTCGGGGATCTTCTCGCATACTGATTATATGGAAATTCGGCATAAGTTTCGACTATTTCACCCTGCAGATTAACCTTACATACAGAATTTGTATAATTTAAGTCAGAACCCGTGCGAAAAATACCAATAATATTTCCGTCTTCATCCAATCTGAAGTCAGAAAAACTCTTTTTTATCTGAAATCCTTTAATATGGGTGCCGTGTTTATCGAATATTTCTATGCCATAAGCTTGGTCTTTGACATATATATTTCCTGTTGTTTCACTAATCCGTATCTTTGTAGGCAGCTCAAACTCGCCGGGTCCCTGTCCTTGCCTTCCGAATGTTTGAATATAATTCCCGCTTCTATCAAATTTCTGTATTCTATAATTGCTCATGTCTGCAACATAAATACTCCCTTGACGATCCACTTCAATATCTCTGACTCGATAAAACAGGTAATTCTCATCGTCTTCCTTCCCGATGCTCAAATCCTCTACAAGTTCAAACTCTATCTTACCAAAGAGAGGCTCTGCTGGATTTTTAATGACCTTGACTCCATCTTCAATTTCTATCTTGCCTTTCCATTCGGCTCTTTGACCGCCAAAGGAAATAACCATAATGAAAGCTGAAAGGAATAAAGCGACTGATAAAACCTTAGCCTTGTTTTTCATTTCTGTCCCCTTATTATAATTATAGTTCGCTCAGTATCCCTAATTTTTCCCAAAACAGAATTATCTCACTTTTTAATATTAACAGATGTAGAGACTGAGAAAAACTTGTACTGATCATAGCTGATCACGGCCTTGATCTTTGGAGAACGTCGTGTGGGATAGCGAGCCCACCTTTGGGGATATGTGACATTTATTTTGGAACGGCTTGGAAAAAGAACATTATTCTTTTCTACTTCGTATTCATGAATGGCGACAAAATCAGCCTTGACGTTCAGTTCCGTCGACTCTTCCAAAACATCCGCGAATCCCTTGAGCGGAACGCCGCGAATCTCACTCCGCAGGATACGTCCATCCTTTGGATCGATCCAAAGTTTTCCATACTCAACACCATCGACGTTCCCCGACTTGGGAAGGGCCTCAATCACCGAGGTCTTAATTCCATTGATTTTCTTTTTTCCAACAAGATGATAGTTGAAGAGATCCTGTCGATTCTTTCCGAGCACGCGAATTGACGCAAATAGGGGAGCAATGGCAATATACCGGTCTTCCTTGAGAAAGGGACCGGACGCATTCGTCGAACGGCCTTTTTTCGTCAGAATCAAACGCTGTTCCACCGGCTTCGTTTTGGTTCTTGTGAGCATATAATCGCACACATAGGTGTTTCGCTCAGTCCTTCTCGGATCGTAACTAATAATCTTATCTCCATAATGGAGTTTCCCTCCTCCTTTGGCGATTGCGACCACTTGGGTGAATAATTTTGGTTGCACATAATAATGAGTCTCTTTGATTGTTTCGATACAAGTGAAATCCAAGACGGCGTTTGTCAGCAGATCACAATAATTACCGCCGAGCTCAAGGATTCGTGCAAGCTCAGCGGGATAGGGAGTAGCTCTAGCATTTTCCTTATATTCGTCGTCGGGCCATTCCCCGGGATCGAAACGGATGGTAAATTCCATCGATACAGGGACCTTACGGCCCTTAACGAGGAACGGTTCGTAACGCCATTGCCGGACAGCCTGAACTGCTGCGTTATCGAGATATGGATGAAGCTGTTTTGTTACGAGGACATGTCGGACAGAGCCCCCTTTATCCACTTCAATCTTTAGCCCGACCTCACCTCGAACTCCCTTCTGCCTGAGTTCCAAGGGATATGCGGGAAGTACGCTTGATATAGGGATGAATTCCTTTTTCGGTTTAGCGGCGATGGATTGTTTTTCCGGTACAGAATCCGGATCCACTCGAAGCGCAAGGAAATAAGTCGATTCGCCGGAGGTCACGACTGATATACTCAGTTCGCTTTTTTCAATCGTCAACTTGTCATTTATGATTATTTTGTGCTGATTCGGCGATCGACTTCCTCGCAGAAGTCTTTTGAGATCATTTCTAGATATGGTTTGACCCGACTCGAGCTGCTCACCTGCCTGAGCAATGATGATTTGTATTTCATATGAATTCGGGCCGACGTGGATTATATCGAGTTCAATCGGAAAGAGAACACCTCTACGAGGATCAACAATCCGGTCCCGTAGTTTGGACTTAGTACCATCCCATTTAAGCGAAATGCTGAAAAGATCTTCAACATCCTGAAGATCGAAATGCTCGACAAGAAAATCTTGGATCAACTCTATTTGACGAGCCGACGACCAGTCTATTGTGTTACCGATCCGGTTCAAATCGGCATAAGAAACTTTAGTTAAATGGAGGACTGCTCCTTCTGCGGGTAATCCTTTCCCTCCGCTCCCCTTTAAAAGACGGATATTGATGCGTTCCGCAAACGTGAAATTAATGACCACCAATAAAACGAACAGGCCAAAGGCTAATCGGTTTATATTATGTCGGCGCATGACCCCTCCTTTGAGGACAAAGTTCTCATCACTCCTCATTAAGATTCACTTTCATCGACATTTTACTCAAATCCGAGCCACTTCAATGGCGTCTCGATCTCGCCGACTATTTCCCGAAGAATCCGGGCAGTGACCGAATGCTGGACATCCCCGGCGACAAAAATGGATACAGCCGTCCAGCGGGAATTAAATAGTGTCGCGTAGCACTCGATCCCTTGATCTCGATGTCCTATAAAGTAAGACCGGCTTCCGGGAATCCGGTATGCCCCCCAACCAGCACACCAGAATAATTTCTTAGGAATAGTCGGGTGGTCCCCGGGGTACGGCGGTTCTAAGATTATTGGCGAATGTACACGCACGTTCGGCGTGAAATATGAATGGCAAAGGAGATGATTCAGCGCCCTGCCCTCAATCAGGACAGGCCACATGAACTCGGCGTAATCCCCGGCGCTGGTGATGAACGTCTTAGACACATCGACATCGGTGGCGAGGCTTTTCGAATCTTCTCCTCCTCCATTGGCGATTGCGATATGTCCCTCGAAACGGGGCTCGTAGACAAAACTCGTATCTTTCATGCCGAAGCGATCAAAAACGACTGATTTCGCCAGGTCGTTGAGGCTCCCCTTAAACCTCAGCTCCAGGACGAACTGAAGAAGTCGATAGCCTTCTTCCGAATATCTGAAGCCTTTTCCTGGGGATGTCTCAAACGTCAATCGATGCTCCGGGTGCGTCAGACGCGAGTTTGCTAGCCCGCTTTGATGACTGAGGATCCGCCGAGCCGTTAGCCGCTTGTAGCGGGAGTCGCCCTTCAGGTCCTTGTAGGCTGGGTAATCAGGGAGGGGCTTTGGCAGGTATTTATAAAGCCGACGGTCGATGTTGAACCAACCTCCGGTGTAGAGTTTCATGACCAGATAAGCAAAGACAGGTTGGCCCAGCCTGCCGGCCCGGAAGACCGTTTTCCCATCAATCGGCTTCCCGGTGTGCGGATTCTCGACTCCCATATCGAATGAATAAGTTGTGAAACTCTCTCTTTTCTGTTGTGTCAATGCGATTGAGATCCCCGAGACATTGTATTCCTCCATGATCCCCTTGAGGATGTCGCGAGTCTTTTTGTAGTTTCGAACCTCCCCTTGAAAAGTCTTCCAAGTCATTTCAGACAATAAAGCTGAATGCGGATTAAGATTGGTCTCGGGATCCTGAGGCATCAACGGGGAAACCGTCCGGTCGTGCGATGAGCACGAAATAAGCAGGATTATCATCAGCACCGGTAAACAAGTGAAAAAGATTTTAGCGAATCGGTTCATGTCCCTTCTCTGAACAATCATGGATCCCAGGCCTCTTTAATAATAAATATACCAAAAAAGGCCGGGAAGTGTCAAGACGACCAGCCTTCCAGTTTTGTCACTCCTGTTTTTCAATGATCTGATATTGGTATGTACGCATCCCTTCAGTATCCAGAAGAAGGAGATGCTGATTCCTTATGTGTATGGTTGGGCGTTGTGCGGTGCCGAGATTTCCTATAGATGGGCCTGATTGTCCATAAAACCACAGGAAATTGTAAAAACTAACAGTATGTTCAGCCTGAAACAATCCTCTCGAGTGCCTTCACAACGAACCTATTTAAGCTCTCTCCTTTGCTCAGCGCTTTGACAGCTAAGGCCTTATGTAAATCTGAACCTGTACGTAATACAAATTTACCGGAATAATTTTTGTTTGTCGGACGGGGCAGAGGCCGTCCTTCTTTGTCATATATTTTTATCCATTCGTCTACGATTTCACAGAGTTCTTGATAGACTTTCATTTCACCATTGCCATGACAACATTTTCCAATCCACCCAGGCACAGATCCAACGTAACATTGATCTTCTTCTGACCACTCAACAATTTTCAGATACTTATCTCTTTCTTTCATTTTTTTGTTTCCTGAATTTTTTCTTTGACTAATTTCTCTTGATAAGGTTTCGCATCATCGCCAGGTTTACCCGAAAGTGTTAACAACGCTCCTGAAATGTGCATGAAATTACGGTGGCTTCCTTTGCCCCCACGGTCTATAAAGCCAGCCATCTCAAGCTCTTTAATCAATTCACGTATTTTTCTTGTCATATATATAGTACTAATATGATACTATTATGTCAAATAGTGTATTCAATTATCCTTCTAAGATAGAGACATTCCACGGGTTAGAAAATTCTCAGTTTAAAAGAGAATGTTTCATTATGGCTCTATTAAAAATGATTTGAAAAATGATTTGAAAGAATATATAAATACGGATTGTAAAGGAGCATCTCACATGGAAAAGAATAAAAGATATGTAATTAAATCCTTGATCAGCTTATTCGCTGCTGCAACACTTATTATATTGAGCAGTACCGCAGCACAAGAGGTAGAGCCTGAAGTGCCTTTTGTTCCTACTCCTCTTATAGTTGTGGAGCAAATGCTCAAAATGGTTCAAGTGGGCAAAGATGATGTGCTCTATGATCTCGGTTGCGGGGATGGACGAATCGTTATCACGGCGGCAAAAAAGTTTGGCTGCCGGGGTATAGGGATAGATATCGATCCTGAACGCATCAGGGATAGTCGAAAAAACGCAATCGAAGCAGGAGTCCAAGACAGAGTCCAGTTTAAACAAATGGATCTTTTCCAGGCGGAAATCAGTGAGGCAACCGTAGTGACTCTCTATCTGCTCACGGAGGTCAACCTCCGGCTGCGGCCCATACTTCTCCGGGAGCTCAATCCAGGCACAAGAGTTGTTTCGCACGAATTTAACATGGGAAAATGGGAACCTGATGAGTCCACTACTGTGAGAACAGGAGATCAGGAGAATCCATACGTAGAAGATTATTGGGATTTGCACGAAATGGATTATTGGGATTCGCACCAGGTGTATTTCTGGATTGTTCCAGCAAATGTAACAGGGACCTGGAAAGTGACAATACCGGATATCACCGGGAAAAATGAGTTGACACTGAAGCTTGATCAAGAGTTTCAGCGGGTTAGAGGGGAAGCATTTGAAGGCATCTCCCCGATCCCGGTATTCATCAAGGACGAGAAAATAAAGGGAAATATATTGCAGTTTACCATGGAGAGAAAGCTGAAGGGACGTACAGAAAGCATGCACTTTGAAGGACGTGTACAAGATCATATCATGCAAGGCACGTTGAAAATAGAGGGCCGTCCGGGAAAAGAAAAGGTCAAATGGAAAGCCAGGCTCGTTAATTAATATACTTTTTTTCAGGGGAGAAGGCACAATGCGAGAAAAAATCCTTAAAAAATTGGCGAATTGGCATGCTTCTCATCCATGGAGAATGCTGCTGGTTGTTTTTCTCTTAACCATTATTTTTGGCGTCTTTGCCGAGCATTTAAAACTCACCATGCGCTGGTCAGACCTCCTGCCCTCCGGTGATAAAAGGACAACTCAGTTCAATAAGATCATTGATGAGTTCACCTCTGCCACAAGCCTTGTCGT
>JAGLWV010000384.1 GCA_023133225.1 Candidatus Aminicenantota bacterium
CTCCTCCAGGAGACTTTTTCTCAGGATAAGCCGATCTCAGATAAAAAAACGGAAATTTATTTTGAGATCCTCTCGGATATACCGATCGAAAACATGGAATTAGGATTCAAGGATCTCATGAACAAGAAGAGATATCCGATCTTTCCTTTGCCGAGCGAAATAAGAAAGGCGGCCGGATTCGATGAAGAAGAGGATATTGATATTAAAGCGCTCGAGGCATTCCGGGAGGCTTGCGATTTAGTGCATACACTTGGCCAGCCAGGATATAAAATAGAGCCAGAGGATCCACTCATTGGAGAAACGATTCGGCTTTGTTTTGGAGGCTGGGAATATTTTGCTGAGACAGATCCAAAAAATGAAACATGGGACAGAAAGCAATTCCTCGAGATTTATAAGAAACTTTTTCAGACTGAGCAAAGAGAAAAAATGTTATCGAAAGCCGAGATCATGAAAGAGCTCCAGCGAAACAGAGAGAGCATGAAAACATTGGAAGAGAAAAAATGAACTGGATCGAAAAATCATCTGGATTAATTATTCCTGAAAACTATTGCCAGCTTTCGCGACCTCGGGCAATAGATCTTTTTTCCGGAGCTGGAGGAATGTCTCTCGGTTATATACAGGCTGGCTTTGAAGTTGTGGCCGGATTGGATAATGATTTTTATGCAACACTGACTTATCTGACAAATTTAGGGAATTATCCAATGAAAATTCATTTTATTGAATCTGATGATAAGAGCCGTTTTGAAAAAGCCTTAAATCGGGAGTATAAGAAATCAAAAGGCGAAACATTGATTTCTTCTTTTCCGGTAACAGGCTCGGGCTGGATATCTAAACAGCCAGTTGGCACTCCTGGCATTTCTCATTTTTTCTTTGGCGATGTAAAAAAGATAACTGGCGACGAAATTCTTGATGCGATAGGAATAGAAAAGGGAGAATTGGACTGTGTAATGGGCGGTCCTCCATGCCAAGGATTTACTATTGCCGGAAAAAGAAATGTTATGGATCCGAGAAATTCTTATGTTTTTGATTTTATTCGGCTGGTGCTTGAAATACAGCCTAAAACAATGCTATTTGAAAATGTCCCTGGAATAACGAGCATGGTTACGCCGGAGGGCTTACCTGTTATTTCCGCTATGTGCTTGGCTTTAGAAGAGGGAGACTGGGGAAATTATAAATCACTATTGAGAGCATTGAATTATCAGGCTGGATCCGGAGCTTTGCTTCGAGAAAAAAAATCATCAGATAAAAAAGAAAAAACAGAATCGAAACAAAGGAAATTATTTGAAAAATCAAAAGAAAATATTGCTAAAGGAATTTTATGAAAACAATATTATCATTTGGAGGCGGAGTTAATTCGACGGCGATCCTTGCTCTCTGCTCGCTGAAAGAATTGCCATGGCCAGATCTCATTATCTTTTCAGATACCGGAGCGGAGTGGCCTCATACTTATAAATATATTGATTATCTTGAAAAGAAAGGGATCCAGATAACTCGCTTAACTGGAGGCGATAAATATATGGATTTGATCGAATTCTGTCAGCTGAAAAAAATTATACCAAGTCGCGTCAATCGATGGTGCACTGATCATTTCAAAAGGATTCCGATCAATTATTTTGTCCGATCTTTAAATGGAGACTCAGAGCATTGGATCGGCTTTGATTTTGGAGAGACAAAAAGAATGGAGGGGAGAAGAAAGAAAGGATTTCGATTTCCATTATTCGAGCTCAGGATTGACAGGATAGGCTGCGAAAAAATAATCCGGAAAGCTGGTTGGGGAGTCCCTAAAAAATCAGGTTGCTTTATTTGTCCATTTCAAAGAAAAAGCCAATGGATTGAGCTCAAGAAGAATCATCCAGATCTTTGGAAAATAGCGGTTGATCTCGAAAGAGAACAAGTAAAATATCATTCAAAGCATATGACATATATCAAAAATATGATGATCGAAAAATTTGTCTCAGATTTGGATGCTCAGATTGAGTTACCATTTGATTTTTCTTTAGATCAAAAATGTGAATGTTATTTTGACTGATGAAAATAGCAAGAATTTTTCCGACAAAGACAAATATGAGTCCAGAGGACAGCGATTCATATTTTGGAGGACCTGAGCTCTTTATGCCGGCATATGATGAAATCCATATTTCAGTTGTTTTCAGCTGGGATCTGAATACTGCTTACTGGCTGAAAAGACAATGGGATCATATCGCTCCAATTAAAATTGGAGGTCCGGCGATCAATGGGGAGGGAGATGGATTCATTCCAGGATTATATTTGAAAAAAGGAATAACAATCACATCGCGAGGTTGCCCGAATAATTGCGCCTGGTGTCTTATAACAAAGCCACTCAAGGAACTCGAGATAAAGCCAGGCAATAATATTGCCGATAATAATTTGCTCGCTTGCTCGAGATCTCATATTGATAAAGTGT
Source organism: Candidatus Aminicenantota bacterium (assembly GCA_023133225.1). Classification (GTDB taxonomy): domain Bacteria; phylum Acidobacteriota; class Aminicenantia; order Aminicenantales; family Aminicenantaceae; genus JAGLWV01. Next base: position 2,426 of record JAGLWV010000384.1, read on the forward strand.
TTCAAATGCTAAAGAATCAGAAGAGAATTAAATTCAGTGGAGGGCTTGAGGCTGAAAGAATCACTGATAAAATCGCCGAGGAGATCCGGGGTCTAAGTTTAAGGCAGCTCTGGATCGCTTATGATCATCCGGGAAAATTTAGATCCGTCGAAAAAGCATTTAAGATCCTTAATAAATATTTCAAAAGGGATCATTTAGGTTGCTATGTTTTGATCGGATTTGGAGATGATACACTTGACAAAGCTGAGGGCCGGTTACAGGAAATCGTTGATCTTGGCGGCTTTCCTTTCGCTATGTTATATCGGAATTTTAAAGGCGAATTTCCACAGCCGGAAAAGCCATGGAGAAAGCTCCAGAAATATTGGCTCCGGCCGGCTTTTATTAGATATAGAATAAAACACAAGGAGGACTAAATCAGAAATAAATCGTTACTCAATTCCAGGGCGACTTTATTGGCCAATTAAGGATTCCTCTTTTTAGTAACATGACAAAATGGCATGAGGGATTCAAAGATTCAAAGCATTGTCGCTGGTGCGGAGTGGCTTATAGGGCTTTTAAGCCTGTCGGAAGAGATGGCTTTCATTCAGATCGATGCAAAATGGCTCATGCGAGGGCATATAAGAAATACGTTACGAGAAAACTCCGGAAGCAGCCGGCTCGAGGATCCTGCAGAAAAAATCGAGTAACGAAGAAAAAGGAGGATTCATGAAAGAATTTATCGAATCTATCATCGAGATCATTCTGGAGGACGTCTCTTGTGATCATCAGATTGAAGAAGAATATTCTGGAGGACCAGCATTTGATGATGTTGCTTATTCGTTGAATGATGAGAAAGCAGTTATTAGGAAATGCGTTGAGGCGATCCCGGCCAGGCTGATCGAGAGGCCAGAGATCACGGAGGGATTCATTGATAAAAAGGCAACGGAATTACATGATAAACTTTGGCCTGGAGAAAAATGCGGCGGTCAATGTAACAGACAAAGAGAAATAAAGGATTTCCTATCTTCTCTCCTCAATGAATTAGCTGCGAAAATAAATTTGATAGAACGTTAAAATGTGGAATAAACCTTGCGCTGAATGTTGTCATTGTATTCCTATCGGCGGAGGCGAGGGCCTCTGCGATTTTCCATGGAAGATCAAAGACAAATTCATTGTCAACCTTTTTGAAATAGAGTCAAATTGTCCATATAAAAAAAAGGAGGAATCATGCTCAGAAAAATAATCTGCTTTTTCTTTGGTCACAGCTTTTTTGTTATAGCCAGCCAGACAACCGACCGATCAACATTCGGCTGGCTCCGATGCTGCCGTTGTCCGAAAGAAGAACAATTTCAATATGATTATTAAGGACAGGAGGAATCATGAAAAAGAAAAAAACTCCTCGCGAGAAAGGGAATGATTTCCAGCGCTGGATCCGGGACTGGCTCCGGGATCGTGGCTGGACTGTCCATAATTTCCCGATGATATCCCGGCCGCCGATCGAGATTTCGGATCCAAAAAATCCAAGGAGAAAAAAGTTGATCTGGCTTTCACAGGATAATGATGTTTTTGGATGCGATCTTATTGCCAAGAAAGGACCGATGAGGATCTGGATCCAGTCCTCGCTTGATGAGCATATCCAAAGGAGACTTGATGAATTTGCGAAATTTTGGGACGAGATCGCTCCGAGCGAAGATCTCATGCTCTGGATAAAACGAGAGAAATGGATATCTGTTTTTATGATTGGGCCCCGGGGAGCGAGAGAAAATAAAATCCTCTTTCTCGCGCCAGGCGGCAAAATAATCAGAGGCCAATGGCAGCCGGATCCAGGAATCCCGGAATGGTATTTTGGAGAGAAAATTGCCAAGATTAAAACCAGTAAAAAATCTTAGAAAACGGAAAAGATTTTGCGGAAATTGCGAATTCGGGAATTATAGAGAATTTTTTATTTGTTATCGGCCAGGAGGTCCATATTGGCTCATCTCAGATAAAGAAGAATTGATTCACGTCTGCGATGGATGGCAAAAACAAAAGGAGAAAAAGTGACAATGAACATCGCTTTCAAAATGAAGAATTATACAACTGAAATTTCAGCAGATAGAAGCATTCTCGAGATAGAAAAGCTCCTGACTTTATTCGGAGCGGAAATGGTTATAAAAGAATATACGCCAGATGGAAAAGTCCATAGTCTTACATTCAGACTCTTGAATGATGCATTTAAACTTCCAGCAAATATTAAAGGAGTGAAAGAAATTCTGTATAAAGGAACTCGTTCTCATCATTCGAGCGATGGAGCGAAACGAAGAGAGGAGCGCTCATATCGAGTAGCCTGGCGAATAATAAAAGACTGGATTCATGCTCAATTAAGCCTGATTGCTTCTGGCCAGGCCCAGCCTCAAGAAATATTTTTGCCGTATATGTTTGATGGCAAAACAACCTTTTTCCAAAGGTTTGAAGCGAATAGATTATTGCCTCACAAAAAGGAGGAAAAATGAGAAAATATTATTTGGAA
>JAGLWV010000385.1 GCA_023133225.1 Candidatus Aminicenantota bacterium
TACAGGACGCGTTCTTTGCCCTTGCTGATACCCAGTTTTTCCCGTTTCTTGTTTATATGATCGATGATCAAGGCGGCGATTTTTTTCGGCTCAGGCTCTGCAGCCCACATGCCGCCAAAAATATCTTCAAACTCTTTGAAAATATGCCGGGAAAATGCAGCGCTCCCGCTTACCGGAAGTCCCACACCAAACACAGTGAACACCCCTGAACAAACAAAATAATGGCCGATGGAAATGGCTTTCTCGCTCATCCACTCAGGTGCGGCTCCAGCTACGGGAAGGTCGCTTATGTCTTCACCCAGGCCCCCGGCCTTAACCATTTCTGAAAGGGCGATTAAAATTCGGCTGTTGTCCACGCATGATCCTGAATGAAGCACAGGAGGCATACCGACAGCCTTGCAGACCTCAGCCAGGCCCTTACCGGCATGTTTATCGGCCAGGTCTGGGATGAGAAAGCCGGCTTTGGCGCAGGCAATGGCTGAACATCCTGTCTGGACGACCAGTATGTTGTTTGCGATGAGTTCCTCTACCAGGTTCACGTGGCCCTGGTCGTGAGTGACCTTAGGATTGCAGCAGCCCACAACGGCGGCTACCCCTTTTATCCGGCCGTTGATGATATTATCGTTTAGAGGGACATATGAGGTGCGAAATGTCCCACCCAGCATGTGGTTGATCGCTTCATGGCTGAAACCGGCGATGAGGTCCATTTTCTCTTTAGGGATGTCAACCTTTCCCCTGTTAGGGAAATTCTTGATCGCCTCTTTAACAATGTCTTTGGCAGTCTGCAGAGGGTTTTTTTTCGAAAGTTTAAAATGTTTGGCTCCTTCGATCTTCGCCTTGGAAGAGGTTGTGATGAGCTCAGTGTGAAAGCACCTGGAAACTTCAGCCAGTGAAGGCATGATGCACTGGACATCGACGATCATGGTTTCCAAAGCGCCAGTACTAATAGCCAGTTCTTGCTGGAGGACGTTTCCAGCGATGGGAACGCCGTGGCGTAAAAGGATCTCATTGGCGGTACAGCAGATCCCGGCTAAATTGATTCCTTTGGCGCCCTTTGATCTGGCCAGGTCTATCAATTTCTGGTCCTGGACTGCAAGGACCATCATTTCCGAGAGTACAGGCTCATGCCCGTGAACCACGATGTTGACATCCGTCTTTGATAGAACCCCGAGATTCACCTGTCCTCGAATCGGGGAGGGAGTTCCGAAGAGTATATCCTGCAGCTCTGTAGCGATCAT
>JAGLWV010000386.1 GCA_023133225.1 Candidatus Aminicenantota bacterium
GTGCGATGCATCATTTCCACGATTTCACGGTCTACTCCCCGTGGAACGACATCCAGCTCCCGCCACAGGGCTTGTCGTGTTTCTGGCGCCATTTTGATAAAAGAGACCTCACCTTCTTGTTGACCAAAAATTTCGAGTGCTTTCCCGGCAACATCTTCAGCTATGTCTTCTTTTTTTCTGTCTTTGGTTTCAATTCCAAAGACTCTGGCTACTTTTTTGAGCTTGTTCACGTCCTTGATGGAATACCCTAAATCCGGGGATCTGGCGGCTAAAAGAAGAGTTTTTGCTGCCCCCCGTCCATGGTCTGAATGGGCGGCTGCTCCTCCGGCTATCATGCGGGCGAAATTCCGGGCAACGATCACATCGGCTGTTGCACCGCAGACACCCTTCTTGAGACGGGGACTTTTGCCGCGGGGATTGATCCGGCAGGGCCCCATGTAACAAATGTGACAGCAGAGCCCCTGCTCTCCGAAGCTGCATCGCGGTGTCTGTTTGTCTGAACGATCCCAGACGGTTTCCAGACCATTTTGATGTGCTTTATCGAGCATATATTTGACCGCGCTGTCTATGCTTTTTTCTTTCATTTTTAGTATTCCATTATATCATTTCAATCACAGAACTAAGGGTGCTTTTTTTTAACGGCGCAGAAGCCTGCTTACTTCTGCCAGATGGAGAAATATTTTTTCGGATAATTCCACCGGAAGAGAACCAGTTCCGCAGCTCGGCGTAAGGAGACACCTTTCCCATATTAAGTTCTCGTCAATCCCCTTGTCTGCTAAATTTTTCACCCTTTCTTTTAATATTTTCACCAGGGAGTCCGGAGTTTCCTGACTGATTTTTTCAGAAGTGGGAATAATTCCCCAGGCTAGTACTCCACCACCATTCAGGAATTGATTTACCTGCCCGGGATAACAGCCAATAGTCTCGCCGAATTCATAAGCGTCAAAACTTATAATATCCACACCTGCATCGATCAAGATGGTCCATTCCGTATTGCCGCAGCAATGTGTTCCGGCAAGGGCCCCTTCTTGATGGACAACTTCGACCACTTCGTTGAGGAGGCTGACGACATCTGCACGCTGTACGCTGACATAGGTAGAAGAGCCAAAGCCTGAAAGGATAGGTTCGTCTACAAAACATATCTGGTTATAGCCCATCGCCTTAAATTTATTTAAAAGCCACCGGGCTTTCATCGCTATTCCCTTAACGATAACATCTCGAAACACGTCATTGTAGTAGATCGCGCGTTTATTCTCATCTACTGTGGCTAATCCGAACGTAACAGGACCTGTAACTTGACTTTTTAAATATTTGACAGAAGGAAATATTTTATCAGATAACTTCTTTTCCATCTCATAAATACCACGGCTGTGAACCGGTGATATCTTGAAGTATTCCAGGTTTTCGGACATGTAGTTTTCGTAGAATTTTTCAAGCTCGCTTGTTGGGTCACCGCTTGTATCAAAATACATCTTCTCTTTGGCTTCATCCAGAACGACACAGGGAAATCCTTCGCTGAATTGAATCTCCATCTGTTCCCGGAAATCAATACTGGGGAGCTGTGGCCAGAGAAGTATCTCCGGGATCGTTTTTAAAATTAAATCACATGCCGCCGGGGCGTCTTTATGTGGAAAGCTGCCGATGCCTGTTGCGATGCATTCAGGTTTGAATTCCATGGGAATCTCCCTGTTTAAAATAGACAGATATCCTACCATATAATTCCTCCGGATGCATTAATCCAGAGAAAAAAAGAAAAAAGGGGATAGTCTATAAAAAAGGGGACAGGCTATAAAAAAGGGGACAGGCTACTTTTTATTTAAAAAGTTGCCTGTCCCCTTTTTTATCTATTCTCTTTTTTATCTATCTTCTTTTATCTATTCTCTTTTTTTGTTCCTTTTTTGTAGCTAGTCTCCTTTTTTATGCCCTTTTTTCCT
>JAGLWV010000387.1 GCA_023133225.1 Candidatus Aminicenantota bacterium
TCGACCGGCTGTGATGTCATCGACCTGGGAGTCTGTCCCACTCCTATCCTGCAATATACGGTTAAAAGGCTTAAAGCAAAGGGTGGAATATCAATCACTGCCGGGCACAATGACATAAAGTGGAATGCATTAACCTTTATCAACGAGGAAGGCACCTATCTCAATGCCTTTCAGGGAGAAGAGGTATTAGATATTTATCATCTGGGTAAATTTTTAAAAGTTTCTACTGATAACCTGGGCCGGATAAAATCAGCCGATAACTATATGGATCCCTATTTTAAAAGCTTGGGCGAGTTCCTTGATGTTCAAGCCATAAAAAAAGCCAGTTTAAAGGTCATAATCGATACCTGCAATGGAGCAGGAGCAAAAAGCCTGGATTGGCTCAGCCGGCACCTCAATTTTGATCTGGTTCCTGTCAACAATGAGCCGAACGGCTTTTTCCCTCACGATCCAGAACCCCGGCCACGAAATGCCCAGCAGGTCGCTTCGATTATCAAGGTTGTCAAAGCGGATGTCGGCTTTGTTTTAAACAGTGACGTAAGCCGGGTATCCCTGGTAGCAGAAGATGGGGAAACTCTATCCGAGGAATACACTTTTCCCCTGATAGCCAATCATTACCTGAAGCAAAATCCGGGGACAGTGATCACCAGTCGTTCCACCTCAAAAATGATCGAGGATGTGGCTCGACAAAACAACTGCCCGCTGGTTAAAACCAAGGTTGGCCAATCCCACTCCATCCAATCTCTAATATATGAGGACGCCGTTTTAGCCGGCGAAGGGAGTGGGGGAGTCGCCATCACCGAATTCCAGCCTGTCTTCGATGGATTTTTAACCATGGGAATGATCCTAGAAATCATGGCCAAAAGGAAAATGAACATCTCCCGATTGACCGAAGAACTTCCCAGGTATCATATCGTTAAAGAGAAAACATACTGCCCTTCTACAAAAATTCACTCCATCGTCAACGAAGTCAAAAAGCTCTATCCGGACCGCCAAATAGACAGTTCAGATGGAATAAGAGTGGATTTCCGAAGCGGCTGGATTCATGTGAGAACTTCAGCCACAGAACCCATGATCAGGATAATTTCTGAAGACACATCAAAAGAAAAAGCACAGGAGAGAGCCGAAGAGGTAGCGAGATTCATCTCCTCACTCATAAAATGAAAAGGACAACATCTTTAAAAATAAGCATCTCGGGCGTGAGGGGTGTCGTGGGTGAGAGTTTAACGCCCCAACTTGCAGCCTCCTTTGCTCAAGCGTTTGGAACTTACATGGGGCAGGGAATGGTCATCGTCGGCCAGGATTCAAGAATATCAGGGACGATGGTTAAGAAGGCTGTTTTATCCGGGCTGCTGTCTGTAGGCTGCCAGCCGATTGACATCGGCATCTGCCCTATTCCCTCCATTCAGATTTTTACCGGGGAAGCCAAATCTGTGGGAGGTATAGCCGTAACAGCGAGTCATAATCCCAAAGAATGGAATGGACTGAAATTTATCAACGGAGAGGGTTTTTATTTCAATACCCATCAAATGGATGAGTTTTTAGATATCTATCATCAGGGGGAGTTCTCTCTGGTTGAAGCTGAAAAATACAAAATCCCAAAACTGGAACA
>JAGLWV010000388.1 GCA_023133225.1 Candidatus Aminicenantota bacterium
AATTTTGAACTCAGCATAATACGGTCTTTACTCCAATGCTCACAAAGGCCTGCCCCTGCGGAAGCAGGGGAAAGATTCACAGGGCAGGAATCGATCCCTCCCATCTGCCTATCATGGAGAAGAGTCGAATTCGAGTACCATCTGAATCAAAGACTCAGGTCGGTATAAATGTGAATTACTGAAAAACCTCAACCGGTTTTTTCAATAACATCATGAGACAGCAGTATGTCAACAAGATCCAACACTTCCGGCAGACATTCTTTGTCCAGGGCGGCTTTGTTCATAATGTCCATGACCGGGGATGGCGATTCGGTAGGGAAGGGAAGGTAGAAGAGGAAGCGGCCCTGACACTCGGTCAAGCTGTAGCGCCTTTCCTCGCGGGAACGGCCGCTTCCCTCAAAGACCTGGACTGAGGAAATACGCTCTTCGCGCCCCTCCTTGAACAGGGCACCCGAATTCTTTCGTTCTTTGATTATCCAAGCTGCGCCGGAGGCATGGGCCTGCCGGTCATAAAGGCCTTCAAGATCAAAGGTGATGTGGATAGATTTTTCTTTGAGAGAGTATCTGAAGTAAGGCCGCTTGCCCTCCGCTGCCTCGCGTCTGCCCAGAATTCCCGCCTCCTCCAGCCCCTCCAGAAAGTCCTGGGCGGTTTTGATGTGGATGTTCAAGCGGGAAGCCGCTTCTGAGGCTGAGATATCCCGGTACATTACCAGAAGTGCCAGGAAATCCTTGGCATAATCCTTGGACGCAAGAGCGGCCAGCCGGCGGGACCGTTCGAATGGAGTTATATCCTTATTTTTCATCCGTTTGATCCTTTCTGGCGGAATTGAGCTTGGCAAAAATCTTTTCCGAAGTTCCTTCTCTTGACCACAGCATGAACTGTTTGAAGAGGTCACCCAGGGAAACACAGAGTTGGTCGAATGTCAGCTCTTCCCTGTATTTTTGATAATCATTTTTTGTGATGCGTACCGTAACCTGTCCTGAATCAGAGAAAGCCACATAGGTGCCCTTTTCATAGCTCCTTTTAAAGAACAGCACATAGACCCACATGTATTCCGGTATAACCAGAACTACCCTGTCCGATTCGATAAAGGGAAAAGCGATGACATTTTTAGTCAGATACCGGGCCAGTTTGATGGCGTCCTCCCTGGTAAATTCGGCGGAACCGGCAGGGAAGGGCCGGGATGTGAACCCGTCGGTCGTTCCGGTCACCGGCTTGGCGGCCAGCTGAAGGATCTCCTTATAGCGCCATTCCAGGCGCCTAGAAAAAAGGAGGCCTATAAAGGCCAAGAAAAAAAGCGCCGAAACAATTGAAAAAAACAGGTGCTGTGGATGACCGGCAAGGGGAGGAAAGAAGGTCAGGAACCAAAAGGTGTACATGCCCGAGGGGATCAGATATATCCAGTTGCGGGTCCTCATAAGAACCGTAAGGTGGATCAGGCTCAGTAGGATTTGGGCAGCTGAGAGGGCCCAGTAGAATCCATCGGGCCCGAAGAAGATCCGGCCGAAGATCATGGCACCGAGCAGGATGGAGGTGAATATGGTCATCCCGACCTGGATGGGTTTTAATTTGGCTGTCTGTTCCATTAAAATCTCCTGTATGCAAATCATTTAAACTTTAATTCAAATAAAGTATAATGACAATAAGCTAATATGTCAAGTCCAAAAAAGCTCTTAAAGGCTTTTTTTCTTTTAATATATGATATACACTTAAAGGACTTTTTCTGTCCGATTATTTCGATTCCCTCTGAGGAGGTTGTTTTGAAAAGAAAAAAAATGCAACTTGGCGTTTTTATCATTCTGGTTGTATATTCATTTCTCACTTCATCCTGTTCCCCATCAAAATATCCTGACGGCCTCTATGCTGAACTGAATATGGGGAAAGGCCAGATTGTACTCCAATTAGAGTTTGAAAAAACTCCAATGACAGTGGCGAATTTTGTGGGATTGGCAGAGGGCACTATAGACAATTCGGCTCTGCCTGCAGGCACTCCCTATTTTGATGGCACCACATTTCATAGGGTTGTCCCCAATCACGTCATTCAGGCCGGGGCACCCAAAGACGCCCAAAGTAGAGGTCCGGGGTATATGTTCCCGAATGAAATTCATCCTGACTTAAGACACAGCGGGGCAGGTATGCTCGGAATGGCTAATAGTGGTCCGCACACCAACAGCAGCCAGTTCTATATCACATTGAGCGATCGTTCCTACCTCGACAATATCTACACTGTGTTTGGGCATGTAATTCAGGGCATCGAAGTGGTCCATCTGACCACGCAGGAAGATGTCATCGACAGCGTTGTGATTGTCCGCATTGGAAAAAAATCAAAACAATTCAAATCTGACACCGAATCTTTTCAAAAATTGGTGACTGAAGCGAATCAGAAATTGAAAGAGGAAAAAGACGCAAAGAAAAAACGAGAGGCAGACCTCATCCAGACAAATTGGCCTGAAGCCAATGCGACAGAAAGCGGCCTGAAGTATGTCGTAGTTCAGGAAGGACAAGGACAAAAACCGGAGTCAGGAGCTACACTCAAGGTTATCTATTCAGGAAAATCCATAGACGGGAATTTAGCCTTCACCTCAAGAGGGGACGGAAACCTTACGCCTTTGCTAGAAGCGGCTCCCTTTGAGTTCATAGTGGAACAGAGTCAGATCAATCCCGGAATTAATGAAGCTCTTGCCGACATGAAAAAAGGAGAAAAACGAATACTTATACTTATATCCGATCTTGCCTTCGGAACAAACGGTTACTACGCAAGAGAAGTTCAGGGACAACAAAGGTTCGTGATTCCCCCCAACACCACTCTTGTCTACGAAATCGAGGTATTGGACATTAAATCGGATTGAGTCGAAAAAAACGCGAAAATATGTTATAAACTTCACTTGCCATGGCTCACAAAAAGCAGATAATCCTTCTCGGAACCATCTTTTTACTTCTATGCTACCATCTGCAATGCTTCGGGCAGGCGGATAAGCCAGAGGTCCCTGTTTTCGATAGCCACAAGGCTTTCCAACTCCTGGTCAAACAATGTGACTTCGGCCCGCGAAATCCAGGTTCACAAGGATATAAACGCTGTTTGGACTATCTTGTGAAGACCCTCACGGCTTTGGCAGATAAAGTCGAAATCCAGACATTTCCTTTCACTTTCGGGAATCCCGAACAGACTGTGACTGCCTCCAACCTCATCGCTCGCTTCAGTCCTCAAAAAAGCGACCGTATCTTGCTGTGCACCCATTGGGATACACGGCCATGGGCTGATGCAGATCCCGACCCCCGAAATCATAAACGCCCCATTATCGGTGCCAACGACGGAGCATCGGGTGTGGCGGTATTACTCGAGGTAGCCCGCTTGCTTCATGCGCATAAATCCCAGGTCGGCGTGGATATCGTCCTTTTCGACGCTGAAGATGCGGGAATCTCGGGTGACACATGGAGTTGGGCACAGGGCTCAGCCTATTTTGCCAAGAATTTATCCGCCCGCAACCGTCCCCGCTTCGGGATCCTCATAGATATGATAGGGGATGCTGACCTGGTCATTTACCAGGAGGCCAATTCCCGAGCCTATGCCAAATCTGTCGTGGACCTGGTCTGGAAGACGGCTGCAGAACTCAAACTTGACGCCTTTAAACCCGAAGCAGGACCCTCCATGATGGACGATCACATCCCCCTTCTGCAAGTGGGGATTCCATGTATCGACCTGATCGATTTTGAATACCCCCACTGGCACACCCTGGAAGATACCCCGGATAAATGCAGTGAAGATTCCTTGGGACAGGTCGGTCGGCTGCTGGTCCAGGTGATCTACGGCTTAAAACAAAATCAATAAACCTGGATCATTCACGAAAATTTCTTCTTTCCTTTTTCTGTTTTTTTTATATAATAGTTTTACTTTTATTAACATGTCTTTATTTCCAATCTAAGACAAACAAAAAAAAGGAGAAAGTCTATGAAAATCGGAAGAAAACGGACGGCTGTGATTTTAAGTATCTTTGTGTTCCTCTTTATTCTGGCTGCACCCGGACCCATCTCTGCGCAAATGGATGACTCGGGTTTAGCCAGAGCCTTCAAGTGGCGCAACATCGGTCCGGCCAATATGTCGGGCCGGATATCCGACATTGAAGCCCTGGATAATGATTTCACAACTGTTCTCATCGGCTCAGCATCAGGAGGCGTCTGGAAATCCAGCAATGCCGGCATAACCTGGGAGCCTATTTTTGACACCTACGGAGCAGCTTCGATCGGAGATGTGGCTTTTTTCCAGAAGAATCCAGAGATTATCTGGGTCGGTACCGGTGAAAAAAATCCACGGAACAGCATCGCCTGGGGTGATGGGATCTACAAGTCCACAGACGGCGGAAAGACATTCACTCACATGGGGCTTAAAGATACCCATTCTATATCAAAAATCATCACCCACCCTTCAGATCCTGACATTGTTTATGTCGCTGCAGGCGGACACCTCTGGGGATACTCAGGGGACAGAGGACTTTTTATGACCAAAAACGGAGGAAAAACCTGGAAGAAACTAAAAAAAGGATTACCCAATGACGGAAAAACCGGCGCCATTGATATGGTCATGGATCCATCGGATGAAAAGGTGCTCTATGTCGGCTTCTGGCAGCGGCGTCGCAGAGCCTACCGCTTCGACAGCGGGGGTCCCAACGGCGGTATTTTTAAATCGACCGACGCCGGTAAATCATGGAAGAAGCTGACCAACGGATTTCCCAAGGGAGATACAGGGAAAATCGGCCTGGCTATCTGCAGAAGCAAACCCAATGTGCTGATGGCTTTTCTAGAGCATGGTTTTCAGCCCAGGGCAAATCTTCCTGACGGATCCGAAAATCCCGATTATAAAGATATGAGTAAACTCGGGACCGGCATATACCGGACGGAGGACAGTGGAAAAACCTGGCAGTATATGAACCGTTACAACAACCGGCCTTTTTATTACAGCCATATCTACCTCAATCCCCTGGATGACAAGATCGTCTATGTCGTAGCCGGCAGCTACCATATTTCCCACGATGGAGGCAAAACTCTCGAAAGGCAGAACACAGGGATTCACGGGGATTACCACGCGCTGTGGTCCGATCCGGCCAACAAAGACCGCTACTATATCGGAAACGATGGTGGTTCTGCATTGACCCATGACCACGGGAAAAACTACCTCTTTTTCGACAACCTTCCCCT
>JAGLWV010000389.1 GCA_023133225.1 Candidatus Aminicenantota bacterium
CCCAAAGCCTTCAGCCTCTCCTTTACTTTTTCCTCATCTTCTTTACTAAGTTCCTCCTCAGTCAATTCCTCTTTGGAAAGGCTTTCTCTTAAAACCTTGGTGGCATAACTCGCAACTGATTTAGTCTCAGATCCTTTGATCTTTTCCTCTATTTTCTTATATAGGGTTGTGGGAATAGAAACGTTTTCAAATTCTTTCTCCATACATCTTCTCCTTCTTTAATCACAATACAAGCGTAAAATCCTTTCGAGGTTTGATTTTAATCAGCACCTCTTGTAATTGTAAGTTCTCAATAATCCAGGCTAAATATATATAATAGCTTGCCTTTTTTTTCAAGGGACTGTGGAATACAACAGCTTGACAAGTTCTACCCATTAATGTTTAAATGACCTAAAATGATAGAAAATCCCTCCTAACTACCCAATATGGAAAAAATCGAACACCCCTTTTTCAGGAAAAACTCCTTCACTGGAGTTTTAGATAAAAATCTGAAAAAGCTTGAAAAAAGACTGGGAATATCCCTCTCCGTTCGGGGGAACAGCTTGATGATAGATGGAAATCAGGAAAAAGTTGAATTCGCTAAATATTATTTCGAAAAAATGAAAGCGTTAGAAGAAAAAGGAGCTTCTCTCAAAGAAGAAGATTTTCATATCGCACTCGATCTTCTGGAGGAGGGAGGCAGTCATCATCTGAAAGATTTTTCCCCGGCAGAAGCTTTAAATCTATCTCGAAAATCCGTCAAGCCCAAGAGCCTCAACCAGCAGGAATTCATCAATGCCATCAATACCTATGACTTAGTCTTTGGAATAGGACCTGCAGGGACGGGAAAGACATACCTGGCCATGGCTATGGCTCTCTCCTTCCTTCAGAACAAAAGTGTTAACCGTATTATCCTTATCCGCCCGGCCGTTGAAGCGGGAGAAAAACTGGGCTTCCTTCCAGGCGATATGCAGCAGAAAATAAATCCCTACCTGCGCCCTCTCTATGACGCTCTCTTCGACCTGACAGAGACAGAACAGGCTAACAAGCTGATTGAAAAAGGTATCATAGAAATCGCTCCATTAGCCTACATGAGGGGAAGAACTCTCAACAATGCTTTTATTATTCTCGATGAAGCACAAAACACAACAAAAGAACAGATGAAGATGATGTTAACCCGCTCCGGCTTCAACTCAAAAATGGTTATTACAGCCGACATCACCCAGATAGACCTTCCCCAGCCTAATAAATCCGGTGTCCTGCATGCCCTGAAAATCCTCTCTTCTATAAATGGAATAGTTTTTACCCATTTTAACGAAAAAGATGTCGTCAGGCATCGGCTTGTCCAAAAAATCATTAAAGCCTATCAAAAAGCTGAGGCTAAATCTCGTTAGAAGCAAATGAATACCATCTCATTTAAAAACCTGAAGTTTTTTAAAAGCTCAAGCTCTAAAGGCAAAAAGCAGATAAACGGCACTCCACCTGCCAAAAAAGAAAAAGAGTTGAATTTCTTACAAAAACTTGGACAAAATCCTTTTATTTTCCTTTTTATTTTTGTGCTCATTCTTGCCTATTCCCTTTCTTATCTGCCCTCAAAATCTCTTCCCATACCTATAGAAGGAGAAATCGCAGACTCTGATATCGCCGCTCCGGAACATTTGACCATCGAAGACCAAGAAACGACGGAAAAGAAAAGAGCAGAAGCGGCTGAAGCCGTTCTCTCTGTTTATACTTTCGATCCGACTGTCTTCAAGAACACTAAAGAGAAAATTCGTGAATTTTTCAATTCCGGACGAGAATGGATCAAAGAACGTGTAACGGCTACGAGAATAGATGAGTTTCAAAACGACATTGAAGAGAAATACGGCTTTGAAATTTTCTACAAAGATCTAAAGCCTCTAGGACAAAACAAATTTGCCGCAACTGTTGAAGAGAGCCTGATCAATCTTATCTGGAAAGTTTCTGACTCAGGCATTATTTCTTCGAAAACTCTATTTATCCGCGGAGAACAAGAAAGGGGCTTCACCCTGATTCTTCCGGAAGTCGAAAAGACTGTACAAATCGATAATATTCAGGATATGAAAGAAAGCAAAGAGCAATTAACCAGGGAAATAAATCTATTAGACATCCCTAAAAGCGAGAAAGCTGTACTGACAACCCTTTCCCATTTTTTTCTCAAAGAGAATATCACCTATGATTGGAGGGAAACCGAAGCTCGAAAAGAGCGAGAACGCCTGAGTTTGGACACTACTTTTTACACCATAAAAAAGGGGAAAGTGATCGTCCGCAAAGGGGATGAAGTAACTGAAGAAGCCTTAAAGAAGATTAAAATAATCAATCAAAACCTCCACGCCAAACCGAGCTGGCTGACCAATTTCTCAGGAACATTTCTTCTTTTCGGTCTTCTTTTCCTTGCACTCTTGTATTATTTGAAATCACAGATGAAATTCAAAGAGGCTTTAGCGAATTTCATCATCATGGGTATCATTCTCATCCTCAGCCTTTTCTTTTACAAACTCTCACTCTTTCTTTCTGAAATATTCAGTGAAAGCAGCAATCTTTCCTTTTTTTCCAATGCTGAGAGCTACAAATACGCTTTTCCTTTCCAGCTCGGTGTTCTTCTCTTTGCCTTTCTCCCTGTGAGTTATCTTGCTCTGATCTATGCTGTCCTGAACAGTCTGCTGGTGGGCTATCTTTTTAAGGCTAATTTCTATCTAATGGTCTTCAGTTTTATAGGAGGCTTAGCTGCGATTTTCGGATTAAAGTTTTATGGAAAGCAAAGCAGGATTTCTGCATTTCGAGCTGGGATCTTTCTGGTCGCCCCTGTTAACATTTTTGTCATCATCACCATTCATCTCATAAAAGAAAAAATGGGGCCCTTCGACATTCTTGCCAGCGAACTCTTCATGGGTATTTTAGGAGGAATCCTAAGCGCCTCTTTAGCCTTCCTTCTCCTTCCTGTCTTTGAATATTTTTTTGGCCTTCCCACACAAACCAGACTCCTGGAACTTACAAATACAAATCTTCCGATTTTCAAGAGGATGGCCAGGGAAGCTCATGGTTCTCATCAGCATTCCCTGAGAGTTGCCGACCTGGCTGAGACAGCCGCAGAAGAGATTAAACTGGATCCTGTGCTGGCTAAAGCTGCCGGGTATTACCACGGCATAGGCAAAATCAAAAGACCTGAATATTTCATCGAAAACCAAACCCGATTCCCGGACATGCACAAAGACCTCAAGCCGAGCATG